>DAIMGB010000066.1:3206-8062 GCA_036724195.1 Thermoleophilaceae bacterium | reverse complement strand
ACGATCTCGGCGAACTTGAACACGCCGCCCTTGCCGTAGCAGCCCAGCAGCTCCAGGCACTCGCGCTGGGTCGCCAGGCTCGTCCCGCCGCCGTAGGTGGCCACGATCAGCGACGGGATCGTGATCGAGTAGTAGTAGTCGCCGTTCTCGAGCACCTCGGTGTACACGAAGGCCGCCGAGGACTCCGCCACGTTCGCCGCGTCCTGCCCGGTCGCGATGAAGACCGCGGTGATGCCGTTGGCCGAGTGGCCGCCGTTGTTGTTCACGCCGGACATGAAGCCACCGAGGTTCGACACCTGGCGCGCCTTGAACATGAGGTCGGTGGAGGCGTGCATGTGGCGCTCCATCAGCTCGTTCGAGATCGTGGCCTCGGCCACCACGCGCTTGCCGCGCGTGTTGAGCATGTTCACCTGGGAGGTCTTCTTGTCGGTCGCGAAGTTCGACTCGAGGAAGAAGTGCTCGATGCCCGGGTAGTTGTCCGAGATCCAGGCGCACGCCGCCGCGGTGGCCTTCCCCGACAGGTTCTGGCCGGCGGCGTCGCCGGTCGTGTAGTTGAAGCGCGTGTACAGGATGCGACTGGCCGAGTACTTCTCGATGTCCTGGAGCCGGCCGGACTTCGTGGTGGACTCCGCCGCCTCCTTGATCTCGTCGAAGTGCTCGTCCAGCCAGCCGGCGAACGTGCGCGCCTCCCGCGCGTCGCCGAAGAGGAAGGCTGGGGCCCGCTGCATCGCGTCCGCCAGCACGGTGGTCTTCACCCCGCCGGCCTCGCGGACCAGCTTCATGCCGCGGTTGTAGCTCGCCACCAGGGTGCCCTCGGCGGTCGCCATCGGCACGTAGAACTCGCCCTCGGCGTGCTCGCCGTTCACTCGCAGCGGGCCCGCCAGGCCGATCGGCACCTGCGCCACGCCCACGAAGTTCTCGATGTTGCCCTTGGTGACCGCCGGGTCGAAGGAGTAGCTCGAGACGTTGTCGAGCGCCTCCCCGGTGCGTTCCTCGGCGAAGGCGCGCCGCGCCTCGGCAGCCTCCCGCGTGTAGTCGTCGTCGGGGTCGCGCGGAAGGCGCGCCCTCTCTTCGGCAGGGGCGGTACTCACACCGGTCTCCTCTCAAGCCCAGGATTGGGCAACAGATCCTGCATTTGTAGCCTACGGCAACACAAGGCCTCTGCGATCCTAGGCCCCGTGACCAGCGCGACCAGGCTGCAGCGCGAGCTGGCGGGCGAGGAACAGGCGACCCGCTCGAGCGCGCTCGACGCATTCAAGCTCGCCAGGCGCCGCTTCCAGGCATCCGAGCGCGTGGACATGAGCGCGATGGCCGAGGCGCTCGGCGTGAACCGCGTCACGCTGTACCGCTGGGTGGGGTCGCGCGACCGCCTGCTGGTCGAGGTGATCTGGTCGCTCGCCCGGCGCACGCTCGACGACATCGAGGCCGAGGTGACTGAGCGCGGCGCCGAGCGCGTGGTCCAGGTGGTGGCGCGCTTCCTCGACGCGGTGATCTCGAACGCCGGCATGCAGCGCTGGCTGGCGGAGGAGGGCGAGCAGGCGATGCGGCTGCTCACCCGCCGCGAGACCGACTTCCAGCCGCGCCTGATCGACGCGATGTACGAGCTGCTGCGCGAGGAGTCGGACGCCGGCCGCCTCGACCTGCCCGTAGACCTCCACGAGGTGGCCTACGTGATCGTGCGCCTGATCGAGTCCTACACCTACCTGGACCTGATCACCGGCGAGCAGCCGGACGCGCGCCGCGCGGAGAGCGTCGTGCGCCTGCTGCTGCGCTGAGTCGTCAGGCGGCGTTCAGGCGGCTTTCAGGTGCGCCTTGCCACCCTCGCCGCATGAGTACAGAAACACGGCGAACGAAGGCCAGCCCCTTCACCCGGGAGATGCTCAACAAGGTCCCGGCGATCACCCTCTGCTTCTGGGTCATCAAGATCCTGGCCACGACGGTGGGCGAGACCGCCGCGGACTACCTGAATGTGAACCTGAAGCTCGGACTGACCACGAGGACTGACCAGACGCCCGTCGAGGCGGAGCGGGCGGCGGCCCAACAGCCATCATCAGTCGTGTGAAGCCTCCCTCCGTAGGCCTCTGCGAGGACGACGCCGACCTGCGCTCGATGCTGGCACGCGCCCTGCGGGACGAGGACTTCGAGGTGCGCGTGACCGTGAACGGGCACGAGGCGGTCCGCGCGTTCACCGAGAGGCCGCCCGATCTCCTGGTGATGGACATCGGACTGCCGGATGCCGACGGCCGCGACGTGTGCCAGGCGCTCCGTGGCCACGGGGTCGATGCGCCGGTGCTGTTCCTGACGGCGCGCGAGGGGCTGCACGACCGGCTGGCCGGCTTCCACGCGGGCGGCGACGACTACCTGACCAAGCCGTTCGCGCTCTCGGAGCTTGTGGTGCGCCTGCGGGCGCTGCTGAAGCGCTCCGCGCCGGGTCGGGAGGAGCGCGCGGCGCCCAGCGGCCTCCGCCTCGATCCGGCTCGCCACGCCGCAAGGTCGGGGGAGCGGGAGGAGCAGCTCACGCCCACGGAGTTCCGCCTCCTGGCGGCGTTGATCGCGCGGCCGGGCGAGGTGGTGCGGCGGCGCCAGCTGGTGCTCGCGGGCTGGCCCGACGGGGCGATCGTGCACGACAACACGCTCGACACCTACGTGGGGAGGCTGCGGCGCAAGCTGGAGCGGCTCGGCGCCAAAGAGCGCATCGAGACCTCCCGAAGGGTGGGCTACTCGCTGCGGTGATGCCGTCCAGCCTGCGGGGGCGCGTCACCCTCGCCTCAGCCGCCGTGCTCGCCGTGGGCCTGGCGCTGCTCACCGTCGCGGTCTACGCGCTGCTCTCGGCGCGCCTGCAGTCGGAGGCGTCGCGTTCCCTCGGCGAGCGCGCCGACCTGCAGCTGTCCACGCTCTCGCTGGGGGCCGGGCGCCTGCAGATCCGCGACGGCGAAGGCGACGAGGCGCTCGACCGCACGGCGTGGGTTTTCTCCGGCGGCCGCGCCGTCGAGCGCCCGACGGCGTCGGTGCAGGCCCAGCGTGCTGCGGGGCAGCTGTCCTCGGTCCGGCAGCCGGCCGAGCGCAAGGTAGGCGACTCGCTCCGGCTGCGCGCCGAGCCGATTCGCTTGGGCGGCCCCAGGCGGGGCACCGTGGTGGTGGTGGGGATCTCGCTGAAGCCATACGAGCAGACCGAGCGCCTCGCCCTGCTCGCGATGGCGATCCTCGATGCGTTCGTGCTGGGCGTGGGCGTGTTGGTGGCGCGGCGTGCCGTCGGGAAGGCCCTGCAGCCGGTGGCCGGGATGACCGCCGCTGCGGCCGACTGGAGCGAGCGCGACCTCGACCGGCGCTTCAACCTGGGACCGCCGAGGGACGAGCTCACAGCGCTGTCCGCAACGCTCGACGGACTGCTCGCGCGCATCGCGGCGAGCGTTCGGCACGAGCAGCGCTTTTCGGCGGAGATGGCGCACGAGCTGCGCACCCCACTCGCCGGGCTCAGGGGGGAGACCGAGCTGGCCCTGCGCCGCCGGGACCTGGCCCCGCACGTGCGGGAGTCCTTCGAGGCCATCCTGCGCTCGGCGGACCGCACCCAACGGGTGATCGACACCCTGCTGGCAGCGGCCCGCAGGGACGCCGGGCCGGCCACGGGCTCGGCGGACGCGGCCGAAGTCGTGCGGGCGGCCGGGGAGGCGGCGCAGGCGGCGGCGCTCGCCGCGGGGGTGAGCGTGTCGGTCCACGCGCCCGACCGGCCGGCACGGGTCGGGGTCGATCGCGACCTCGCCGTGCAGGCGCTGAACCCGCTGCTCGACAACGCGATTCGCCACGCGCGCTCGAAGGTCCGGGTGGCGGCGGCGGCCGAGCTGGACATGGTGGTGCTCCGCGTGCTCGACGACGGCGACGGCGTCTCGCTCGACCAGCGCGAGGCGATCTTCGCCGCGGGCCACAGCGGCTCTGGTGACGGCGATGGCGCCGGGCTGGGCCTGCCGCTGGCTCGTCGGCTTGCGCGTTCCGGCGGCGGGGACGTCGAGCTGGGCCAAGACGGCTCCGGTGGCTGCTTCGAGCTGCGCCTGCCCTCGCTCTGACGGCATGTCGATTTCGGCGTCGCCCGTTCGACGCATTGGTAGAGCCGCCTCCGGCGGCAGACCCAGACCAAGGAGACGGCAATGCGCAGAGTGGTGGTTACAGAGTTCATGACCCTCGACGGCGTGATTGAGGACCCGGGTGGCGCGGAGGACTTCGCGCACGGCGGCTGGTCCTTCAAGTTCCCCGACCCCGAGGGCATGAAGTACAAGCTCGACGAGGTCATGGAGTTCGACGCGCTGCTGCTGGGCCGCGTGACCTACGAGGTCTTCGCGGCGGCGTGGCCGGACCGCACCGACGAGGCCGGCTTCGCCGACAAGATGAACTCGATGGCCAAGTACGTGGTCTCCTCGACACTGACCGAGGCCTCCTGGAACAACTCGACCATCATCTCCGGCGACGTTGCCGAGGAGGTGGCCAAGCTCAAGCAGGGGGCCGGCGGCGACATCCTCGTCGGCGGCAGCCAGACGCTGGTTGAGGCGCTACGCGAGCACGACCTCGTGGACGAGTACCGGCTGATGGTCTTCCCAACCGTGCTGGGCAGCGGCAAGCGCCTCTTCACCGAGGACACCGGCACGCCGACGGTGCTGAAGCTGACCGACTCGAAGACGCTCTCCACGGGCACGGTCATCCTGACCTACGAGCCCGCGCGCGACTGAGCCGAGCGGCTGCACCGGCCCGTGGCGCCGGCCACGGGTCGGTGTCGCTCGCGTGAACGCAGGGCTGGCGATCGGCGTCGAGGTCGACGTGGAAGCGGACGTCGAGCCGTTCGAGCGCATCGAGCACACCGGCGGCGA
>DAIMGB010000066.1:0-3196 GCA_036724195.1 Thermoleophilaceae bacterium | reverse complement strand
CCCGCGCGCGGCTGAGCCGCGCGCGGGGTCGCGTGAACGCCCCTTAGAGGGCGGCCACTACTGACTTGGTCTCGAGGTAGTTGTCGAGCACCTGGGGACCCATCTCGCGGCCCCAGCCGGACTCCTTGTAGCCGCCGAACGGCATTGCCGCGTCGAACACGTGGTAGGTGTTGATCCACACCGTGCCCGCGCGCAGCAGCTTCGCCGTGCGGTGGGCCTTGGAGAGGTCGCTCGTGAACACCCCGGCGGCCAGGCCGTAGTTTGAGTCGTTGGCCACCTGCACCACGTCCTCGGGTTGGTCGAACGGCATCGCGCACACCACCGGCCCGAAGATCTCCTCCCGGACCACGGACATGTCATTCGTGGTGTCGGTCAGGATCGTCGGCTGCACGAAGTAGCCACGGTCCCCCGAGCGGTCGCCGCCGGCCATCGCGGTGGCGCCGTCCTTCTGACCCTCGTCGAGGTAGCCCAGCACCTTGCCGAACTGCTCGTCGGAGATCAGCGGACCCATCTCGGAGTCCGGGTCCGTGCCCGGAGCCACGTTGATCGCCTTGGCGGCGTCGGCCACGCCGGAGACCACCTCGTCGAACGCGTCCTTCTGGATGTACAGGCGCGTGCCCGCGTTGCAGCACTGGCCGTGGTTGAAGAACACGGCGTTGGCCGCGCCGGCGATGGCGCTCTCACGGTCCGCGTCCGCGTAGACCACGTTGGGCGACTTGCCGCCCAGCTCCAGGGACACCTTCTTGAGGTTGCCCGCCGCCGCTTGCACGATCGACTTGCCGACCTCGGTGGAGCCGGTGAAGGCCACCTTGTCCACGTCGTCGTGGGCGGCCAGGTGCGCGCCCGCGTCGCCGAAGCCGGTGACGATGTTCACCACGCCCTTGGGCAGCCCCGCTTCCAGCATGAGCTCACCCAGCCGCAGCGCCGACAGCGGCGTCTGCTCGGCGGGCTTGAGCACCACCGTGCAGCCGGCTGCCAGCACCGGCCCGAGCTTCCACGCCGCCATCAGCAGCGGGAAGTTCCACGGGATGATCTGACCGACCACGCCGACGGGGTCACGCAGCGTGTAGGCGTGATACTCGCCCGGGGCGGGCAGTGCCGAGATCGGCACGGTCGTGCCGTGGATCTTGGTGGTCCAGCCCGCCATGTAGCGGAACAGGTCTGCTGCCAGCGGGATGTCGGCGGCACGCGCCACGGTGAACGGCTTGCCGTTGTCGAGCGACTCGAGCATCGCCAGCTCGTCGCCGTGCTCCTCGATCAGCTCGGAGATCGCCCAGATCATCCGGCCGCGGTCGGAGGCGTTCATCGTGCGCCACTCCGAGCCGTCGGCAAACGCCCGCCGCGCGGCGGCGATGGCGCGGTCGATGTCCTCGGCCTCTCCTTGGGCTACGTCCGCCAGCTTCTCCTCGGTGGCGGGATTCAGGGTTTCGAACGTCTTGCCTGAGGCCGACGGAACCCACTCACCGTCGATCAGAAGGTTGTGCTCGCCTCCGACGAATGCGTCGACGGACTGCTCGCGTGGAACGGCAACTGCCATGACATTTACTCCCTCGCTCCCCACGGATTTCGTGGGGTTCGCTCTCTCCTGCGTTACTTGGTTATGTACCCAGTGAAGGCGAAGGGAACACGCGATTGGTGTATGCCTAACATGAGGCAAATGGGCGTCGATACGAGGGCTTGCATCGAGGCGCATGGGCTTGCCAAGACGTTCCGGTCGCGGTCCCAGCAGACCCAGGACCGCCCATCGGCTCGGTTCGGGCCTGACGCGGGAGCTCATGGCCACGCACGTTAGAGCGGGCGTGAACGAGCCCGGCGCAAGACCACGAGCCACGCACCTGCGGCCAGCAGGGCGAGCCCCGCGACCAGGAACGAGAGTGTCAGGCCAGGCAGGCGGTACACCCAGGTGACGGTGTGGCGGCCCGCGGGCACGGTGACCCCGCGGACGACCGAGTTGACCTGAAGCGGAACCGCGCCTTGAACCCCGTCGACGCGCACCGACCAGCCGTCGCGCAGCGAGTCGTTCAGCACCACCAGTCCGCCCTTGACCATGTCGACTGTCAGGTCCACCCGGTCGGGCTGGTCGCGCGCCACACGCACCGTGCCCCTTCCTGCGGTCGCCCGGGCGCCGTCTACCAGGACGTCGCGGCCGGGATGGAACCCGGGTGCCTGCAGCTCCCGCAGTAGCGCGCCCTCACTCGATACGCCGATCACCCGGCGCGGCACATATGCACGTCCGCTCGTGGTAGAGCTGCGCAGCACCTTGGCGTCCGGTCCCGTGTAGGCCTGCTCGAGCCCAGGGAGGCGCGGAGAGGGCGCCCGTCGCGAGGTGAACACCCAACGGACACCCAGCGTGTCGAGCACCCGGAGGCCTCGAGCGTCCAGGGTGGGCGGGAGGACCAGGCGGCTCTGGTAGCCCACCAGCGGCCAGCCGGTATGCAGCAGCCGCACCAGCCGCTTGGGCGGATCCGGAGGGTCGTGTCCACGCAGGTCGCGCAGCCCGTAGAGGGCGCCGCTGTCCGGTGGTAGCACCTCGCCGAGCGCAGTAACCCGCTCCCCGCGTCCGCGCGCGCGGACGAACCGAATGGATGCCGGCTCGGTCGGGCGTGCGGAGTCGGGCACCTGCGGGTTGTAGCCGTGCATGAACCGCCCGCCGTCGATGGCCACCAGCACCACGGCCGCGATGGCGAACCACGTCACGCCGATGCGGGGGCGAAGCGTCGCCAGGAGGAGGATGCCAACCGCAAACGCCACCGCCCAGGCGATAGCAGTGAGCTCCAGCACCTGCGCACTCACATAATCCGTGCCCTTCACGAAGTGGAGCACCGTTTCCTTGGCGTCGGTCAAGCCGGGTCCCACCCCGGCCAGCGCGATCAGGCAGGCCGCGAGCACCACGCACGCCGCGATCAGAGCGGCCCGGCGCCCGTGCCCTTCCACGAGGGCCTGTAGGCCCAGTCCGGCGAGCACGGCCACGCCGATGTTCACGGCGAAGACCATCCGCTGGGCGTTGAGGGAGTCGAGCGGCGGGATCGCATGAACAACCGCGTGGAAGGGCTCGGCGCCGAAGGCCACCAGGCCGCCCAGAGCCGCAACGGCGACGATCGGGGCCGCGGTGCGCCAGCGCTCGCGTTGCGAGAGGGCGACCGCCGCCAGCACGAGCGCCGCGACTCCGGTGAACACCGTGCGCTCGTTGTAGTTC
>DAIMGB010000065.1:6183-8255 GCA_036724195.1 Thermoleophilaceae bacterium | reverse complement strand
GGGCGAGATCGTCCCAAGCCTGTTCGCGGACTTCGGCGGGGAGCAGCAGGAACAGTTCGAGCCGCTCCGGTCCGAGGAGCGGACCGGTCAACGCGCGGAAGCGGTCGAAGGTGAGGCCAGGCCCGGCGCTAGGGTTCATGGGGCCGGGCGGGTTCCGGCATCTTTCCGACGAGCTCGCTAGACACGGGCTCGTCGGCATTTAGTAGGGACATCAATGCGCGCCGCGGCACGCGAAGCGTCCGGCCGATGCGCACGACGGGCAGGTCGCCTCGCCGCGCTGCTTCATACGCAGCGCCGCGGCCGATGCGCAGCAAGCGGCCGGCCTCCGGCACGGTGAGGACAGCTGGAGGCTCAGCCGGCGGAGCCATCGTTCTCCACCCATGGACCTAGAAGCTTCGTCAGCTCCCGCAGGCCGAGCACGCGGGCGACGCGGGCGAGTGAACGCACCGACAGCCGCTCCTCGCCTCGCTCGACACGGCTGAGGAAAGTCGGGTCGAGCTGCGAGCGCCGCGCCAGCTCTCGAATTGACATTCCGCGCGCCTCGCGCACCCCGCGCAGTGGTGGCACGATCCCGGGCGGACGTGGCTGTTGGGTTACTGGCATGACCGTAGGGTAACACTCATGTCAACTGACCTTGCGGGCTGTAGGGCTACACGCTACACTCCTGCCCAACGCTGATGACTGGAGCCCCGCGCATGGACCTGACGCCGAACCAAGTCGTCTCCGCCAACCTGCGGCGCATCCGCGAGCGCAGTGGCCTGACGCAAAAGACCACGGCCAAGCTGCTCGGCTGGTCTGAGGAGAGCTACGCGCAGGCCGAGCGCGCCGCGAAAGGCCAGCGCGTGCGTCGCTTCGACGCCGACGAGCTCTATGCGCTCGCGTGCGCACTCGATACGACCGTGCCGGCGCTCCTACTGCCGCCGCCGGGCGCCGCAGTCGCGCGAGGGGACACCGCTGAGCCGCCGACAGAGCTGGCCCAGCGGGTCTTGCTGCTCGACGAGGGCGCCCAGGACAACCTGGCAGAGCTGCTGGGGTCGCTCAACCCGAAAGCGCGCGCGGATCTAGAGGCCGTGCTCGAGGTCCGCATATCCAAGACCACGAGAGCCGTTCTCAAACGCCTTACCGAGAGCGCAGAGCGGTCGCGGCAGGAGGTCAGCCACCTCGCAACCCTGGTGACCCTGGCGGCCGCTGACACCCCCTATGCCTACACGTCCAGGGAGAAGTCGTGAGAGGCCACGTCCGCAAGCGCGGGGCAACCTGGACAGTCGTCTACGACGAGGGTCGTGACGAGGCCAGCCGCCGAGTGCAGCGCTCCAAAGGCGGCTTCGGCACTAGGCGAGAGGCCGAGACGTTCCTAACGAACGTGCTCACTCGTCTCGGCGATGGCTCCTACGCCGCGCCCTCAAAGACGACACTCGCCGAGTTCCTGCGCGACGAGTGGCTCCCAGCCGTCGAGCCGACGTTGCGGCCCCTGAGCTACACGAAGTACGCCTCCGTGGTCAAGTTGCGGATCGTGCCCCGCCTCGGCCACCTGCGGCTCCAGGCCCTCTCAGGGGGCCACCTGAACGGCCTCTACCGCGAGCTCGAGCTGGCCGGCCTCTCCGTCTCGACACGCAAGGTCACCCACGCCGTCCTGCACCGATCCCTGCACGACGCGGTTCGGTGGGGCAGGCTGGTCCGCAACCCGGCCGACCTGGCAGACCCGCCGGCAGCCTCGCGCACGCGCGTGCAGGCGTGGACCGCGAAGGAACTCGCCCGGTTCCTCGAGCACGTCCGGACCGATCGGCTGTTTCCGCTGTGGAGGCTGGCCGCGATGTCCGGGATGCGCCGCGGCGAGCTTGCCGGGCTCACCTGGCGGTGTCTCGACCTTGAGGCCGGGCGGCTCTCCGTCGAGCAGCAGCTCCTCCCGACGCGCGGCGGCGTCAGCTTCGGCCCCCCGAAGTCGGCCCGCTCCCGACGCACGATCGCGCTCGACGTGGAGACAGTGCGCGCGCTGGGCGAGCATCGGGATGCGCAGATCCTTGAGCGCGCGCTCGCGGCCGACGCCTACGTCGACGCCGACTTCGTGTTCG
>DAIMGB010000065.1:5728-6173 GCA_036724195.1 Thermoleophilaceae bacterium | reverse complement strand
GAGCAGCGCAAGGCGGCCGGCATCCCGACTGGGACGCTGCACGTGCTGCGCCACACCGCCGCGACCTTGGCGCTCACCAGCGGCATCCCGGTTCACATCGTCGCCGCCCGTCTCGGCGACAACCCGACCACGGTGCTCGACCGTTACGCGCACCTGCTGCCCCAGTCGGACGAGCTCGCCGCCGAGCGGGTAGCCGCGCTGATAGCGCGATGAGCGCGGACCTGCACCCCGCGCTCGCCGCCTGCGTCTGGCCGGACCCGTTCGGGGAACCGCGCGTCTACCACCCGCTCGTCTACCACCCGCTCGTCGGCGGCCCCGTGGACGCTGCTGAGTTGGTCGACCACGCAAACGCGGTCTACTCGTCGAAGGTCGAGTGCCTTGCCGAGGCCGCACGTAACGGCGACTGGTACGAGTTCGTGTTCCTCCACGAGCGGCCGTATCGGCT
>DAIMGB010000065.1:0-5718 GCA_036724195.1 Thermoleophilaceae bacterium | reverse complement strand
CGCTAGGGGCGCTCGACGCCGACTGGTGGCAGCTCGTGCGAGCGGTCTGGGTGGACACCGAGAACGCTTGGCAGGGAGAGGAGGATTGGCGCGACCTTCTACCCGGTCGAGCGGGCGGCGAGATGATGATGGAAGCGGACGAGCGGCGCGCCCTCGCCGCCTTGCCCGACCCTGTGCCGGTGTTTCGCGGGTATGCCCGCGACGGTTGTGAGCGTGGTCTGTCGTGGACGACCGAACGCGAGCGGGCCGAGTGGTTCGCGCATCGCTTCGCCGGACTCGACGGAGAACCGCAGGCGCGGGTCACCGTCGGGGCGGTCCCCAAGGCGAAGGTCATCGCTTACCTACTCGGGCGGCAAGAGAACGAGGTCTTGGCGCTGCCCGAGGACGTCTCGGTCGAGCGGGTGGACCTGCTCGACGCGGATGGTCCCTAGCCCGCGCGTTAGCGTCTCGTTAGCAAATCCGCCGCAATCCCGCTGGTAGAGCGGAGTCCGCTAGAACAGCTGGTTCTCGCCGGCGAAGATCTCCGACACCGAGTCGTCGGTGAACACGCGGCGGATCGAGTCGGTGAGGATGTCGGCGCTCGTCAGCTGGCTGATGAGCTGCGGAGCGCCCGCGCGCAGCGGAACGGTGTCCGTGACCACGATGCCGGCCAGCGGCGAGGCCTCGAGGATCTCAAAGGCGTTGCCGGAGAAGACACCGTGGGTGGCCACCGCGTAGACCTTTTTCGCGCCCTCGTCGAGCACTGTCTGCGCCGCGGCGCTGAGCGTGCCGCCCGTGTCGATGATGTCGTCCACGATCACCGCGGTCTTGCCCTTCACGTCGCCGATCACGTAGCCGATCTCCGCCACCTGCTGGGCGGGCCGCTCCTTTTCGAGCAGCGCGTAGGGGGCGCCCACCTTCTGAGCGAACTTCCGCACGAGCTTCACACGCCCGGCGTCCGGGGCGATGATCACGAGCTCCTCCTCCTCGCTCAGGCGGTCCTGAACGAACTGGGTGAGGATGGGCATCGCGGTCATGTGGTCGACCGGCCTCGAGAAGAAGCCCTGCACCTGCCCGGCATGTAGGTCCATCGTGACCAGCCTGTCGATGCCGGCCACCTCGAGCAGCTCGGCCACGAGGCGAGCGCTGATCGGCTCGCGCGGGGCGGACTTCTTGTCCTGGCGCGAGTAGCCGTACCAGGGGGTCACGGCGATGATTCGGTGCGCCGAGGCGTGCTTGGCGGCGTGCACCATCAAGAGCAGCTCCATGAGCGCGTCGTTCACGGTGAGCCCCTCCCGCTCCGAGCCGCAGATCGACTGGACGATGAAGATGTCGGCGCCGCGGATCGACTCCGAGTAGCGGCAGTAGACCTCGCCGTCGGAGAAGGTCTTCAGGCCGGCGCCGGTGAGCGAGAGCCCGATGCGCTCGGCGATGCGCGAGCCGAGCTCCAGGCTGGCGCGGCCGGCCGCGACCATCATCCGCTTGTCGTAGGCGCCGGACAGTGTGCCCGGGGCGGTGGGAGCCGTCATCGTCTCGAGGGGCTTGGTCATTCGGGCTTTTTCTCCACGCGCTTCCCGTAGTCCTCGACGTTCTCCTGCCGCGGCCTGGCAATGCCGAGGGCGTCGTCCGGGATGTCCTCGGTGATCGCCGAGTTGGCCCCAGTGTACGCCCCGTCGCCGACGGTCACGGGAGCTACCAACGTGGTGTGAACCGACGTCTTTGCGCGCTTTCCGACCTTTGTGCGGTGCTTGTTCCTGCCGTCGTAGTTGGCGGTGATCGTGCTGGCTCCGAGGTTCGCGTCCTCGCCCACGTCGGCGTCCCCGATGTAGGACAGGTGGGGAACCTTCGCGCCCCGCTCGATGTTCGAGTTCTTGATCTCGACGAAGGTGCCGACCTTCGCCCCCTCCCCGATCACGGCGCCCGGGCGCAGGTAGGCGAACGGGCCGATCTGCGCGTCCTCCCTGACCTCGGCCTCGAGCAGGTAGGAGTGGGGCGCGGTCACGCGGTCGCCGATCGTGGAGTCGATCGCTGTGGTGTGCGGGCCGAGCTCCGCGCCCTTCCCCACCACCGTCGCGCCCAGCAGGCTGCAGCCCGGGCCGACCACCGTGTCCTCGCCGATCTCGACGCCGGCCTCGACGCGCGTGGTCTGGGGCGAGAGGAAGGTCACCCCGGCGCGCGCGTGTTCCTCGAGCAGGCGCTCCTGAGCGACGCGCTCGGCCTCCATCAGCTGGGCGCGGTCGTTCACCCCGAAGGCGCCGCCCACGTCGTGGGTCAGGTAGGCCGCGATGCGGGCGCCCCACTCGTGCAGCACCGGGATGACGCCGGTCAGGTAGCGCTCGCCGCGCTCGAGCTTGACCTGGTCGAGCGCCTCGAGCAGCTCGGCGGGCTGGAAGGCGTAGGTGCCGAGGTTGATCTCCCGGATCGCCAGTTCCTCGCTGGGCACACCCTCCGTGTACTTGGTCTCGACGATGCGCTCCACGGCGCCGTCCTCGCCGCGGACGATGCGTCCGTAGCCGGCCGGGTCCAGCTGGTCCGTGGTGAGCATGGTGGCCGCCGCGCCCTCCTGCTGGTGGGTCTCGACGAGGCCGGCGACCTCCTCCGCCTTCACCAGCGGGTGGTCGCCGGACAGGATCACCACCGCCCGGCCGGCGTCGAGCTTGTCGCGCGCGGCCAGCACCGCGGCGCCCGTTCCCTCCCCCTCGGCCTGCTCGGCCACCTCGATCCCCTCCGGCAGCCCCTCGGCGACCCCGTCGCCGGGCCGAGTGACCACCACGGAACGATCGGCGCCCGCCGCGCGTGCGGCGTCGATCACCCACTCGACCATCGGCTTGCCGCACACGTGGTGCAGCACCTTCGGGACCTCGGACCTCATCCGAGTGCCCCGGCCGGCGGCCATGATCAGGACCGTGAACCCGTCGGCCATTCGGCCGTCAGCGTACCGGCGCCTGGCTTCGGCCTATCCTGAGGGCCCCTTGGGGAGTGGTGTAATTGGCGAGCACGGGGGCCTTTGAAGCCCTTAGTCGCGGTTCAAGTCCGCGCTCCCCAGCTTCTCAGAGCACGTTTCATGTCCGATGGTCTTGCGAACATACGTTCGTGATCCCGGATATCGACCCGCCCGACCTGCACTGGTTGGCCGGGCTCCTCGAGGGCGAGGGCAGCTTCTTTCCTGGGGCGCCCAGCTCTCCGCACTTGCCGGTGCTCCAGATCCAGATGATCGACGAAGACGTGATGAACCGAGTAGGCGAGCTGATGGACCGCGGGGTATATCGCTGCCGGCCTCCACGGCCCGAATGGTCGGTCACGTACCGTGGTGCGCGTGAAGGGCGCTCCGGCGGTCGCCTGGATGCGCCTCCTACGCCCGCTTCTGGGCAAGCGTCGCCAGGGCCAAATCGATCGGTCGATCGCCAGTTACGCCTCCAAGTCGAATCAAAGGCTTTACGACTGGCGCGCCCGCCGCGCGTTGGAGCTGCTCGGGCAGGGCCTATCGGTTCGCACAGTCGCTTCCCGGTTCGGCGTCTCGATCTGGTGCATCTACGACCTGCGACTCGGCAGGACGCACAAGCACCTGTCGCGCCCGGCCTAGCGGTCCTTCGAGTCCCTCGGCACTCGGCCGCCCTCTGCTCCGCGCTCTCGGGCCGGGCCTCCGGGCGGGACGATTCCCAGGACCCTCATTGCCTTCAGGCCCAGGGAGAGGCGCTCTCGGCCGTCGGTTGAGGACACGTCCAGGCCGCTCAGCTCGCGGACGCGGTCCAGGCGGTAGCGGATCGTGTGGCGGTGGGTGAAGAGCTTCTCCGCCGTGCGGGCCACGTTGCCGTCGGCGTCGAGGAAGGTCTCGAGCGTGCGGACCAGCTCGGTCTCGTACTGCTCGTCGTACTCCACCAGTGGGGCGACGGTCTCGTCGAAGAAGCCGCGCAGCTCGCCCGGATCCTCGCTCATCGCGGGGAGCAGCAGCCGGTAGGCGCCGGTCTCCTCGAAGGAGAGCGCCTCGAGGCCGCGCGCCTCCGCCACGTTCGCCGCCAGCAGGGCCTCGGCTCCGGCGCGGTGCAGGTCGGCCGGGTCGAGCGTGGGGCGGCTGCGGGCCGCGGTGAGCTGGAAGCCCGGCAGGCCCTGCTCGAGCTCGCGCAGGATCGCGGCCACCGCGCGAATTCCCGGCTCGGCGCCGGCGCCAGGAACGACGATCACCAGCTCGCGCTCGGGGCCGGTCCAGCCCATGTCGACCAGAGCGGCCATGCAGCTGCGCTCGACGGCGCGTACGCCGCGCTCGGCCACGGTCAGCAGGCGGGCGCGCCAGTCGCCCTCGGCGGGCTGCTGCGGACGGGCGCGCGCGACCACGACCGAGGCGCCGGCGCTCAGGTCGGCGCCAAGCTCCTCGCCGCGGGCGAGGATGTTCGCGCGATCGGTGACCTTGCGGGCGAGCACGTCGGAGATGAAGTCGCGCACCGCGGCCTCGCTGGCCCGGGCGGGCGCCTTGGAGCGCTCGAGCTCGAGGGCGATCAGGTTGGCCACCAGGCGCAGCAGCACGGGCTCCGGCTCGCCCCGCGGGCGGTAGCGCAGCTCGCCGACCGGGGAGTCGGCCACGCGCAGCTCCACCGACTGAGCGCCGGACTCGCCGGCCATGACCGCGCGCTCGTCGTCGGGGGACGCGCAGGCCACGGCCAGCACGCTCGCGGACACGTCGAGCACGATCACGCTCGACTCGATGGCGCGGCCCGCGGCGCGCGCTACCTCCGGTAGACCGGCGCCGGACTCGACCGCCTCGGAGACCTCTGCGAGAGCGTCGAGACCCAGCGCTCGGCTAGGCGTACTGGTCATACGTCCACACGATTGCCAGCCCGATGCCGGTGCCGAAGCCGAGCAGGGTCGCGAGGATGAAGAGGGTGAGGAAGCCGGCCGCGATCTTCTCCCACAGGCGCCCGTAGCAGCGCAATGCCGGCGCCACGATCAGCGACAGATAGGCCGCGCCGACGACTCCCGCCGCTACGGCGAGGGTGACCTGGACTGTGGAGAAGTTGAGGTCCACGGGCCTTCATTGTTGCGAATGTGCGTGACGATCAGCGCGATCGCCGCCATCAGGCCGAAGATCGCGGCGCCCAGGCCCCACCCGGCGACGACGTCGGACAGCCAGTGGGCCCCGAGGTAGACGCGCGAGAGGCCGATCGCCGCAGACGCCGCGACCGCGGCAAGCACGAGTGAGGCGCGCCCCGCCAGGCCCAGCCAGGACCACACCGCCACGGCGGCCGCGACCCAGGCCGTGGAATAGGCCGTATGGCCGCTGGGGAAGGCCGAGCCGCGCGTGGCCACCAGCGACCCGGCCGGCCGCGGCCGGTCGAAGCCCGCCTTCATCAGCTGCACCCCCACGTAGACGAGCAGGAACCCCACCACCAGCGCCACCGGCTCGGCGCGGCGACCCTTCGAGGCCAGCACGGCCGTTGTGATCAGCACCAGGATCGCCACGCTCGGGAAGGCTCCGAAGGCGGTGACGACCTTCGCGACGTCCACCAGGGCGGCCGAGCGCAGCCGCTCGGCCAGGTCGAGCGCCCGCTGGTCGAGCAGCGTCGGGCCGGGGTGGCGCCCGACCTCGAAAGCGTTGAGCGCGCAGGCGTAGGCGCCGATCCCCGCGACCGCCAGGACCGTCGTGAGCTCGAGCGGCTCGGGGGCGAACAGGCGCCGCAGCGGGCGGCCGACCCCGCGCCCGACGACGCGGGCGGCCGCCAGCGGGGGGCCCACGACAGGCCTGCG
>DAIMGB010000064.1:223-8257 GCA_036724195.1 Thermoleophilaceae bacterium | reverse complement strand
AAGCCGCAGCCGGGACGGCGCGTCGGCCTCGAAGCGCAGGTGGCCCACCGCCGAGGCGCAATAGACCGCCAGCACCAGCAGCCCCCCGGCAGCCCAGACCCAGGTGCGCGCGCCGCCCGGAGCCGAGAGCCATCCGAAGCAGGCAAATCCGAGGAGCACGGCGAGAGCGGCGGCGGGCACGAAGAGGAAGCGGTCGAGGATGATCAGCCCCGCCTTCGCCTGCAGCTCGACCGCGAGCCCGCTCACCAGCGCGAACGCAACCGTCACGTAAGCCGCCCGCCTCCGGCTGAGCAGCGCCAGGACCAATCCCGCCAGGCCGCCCAGGACGCCCGGCAGCCGGAGGATCGACCTCAGGGAGTCGAAGAACGGGCCCAGGCTTCTGGCGGGCGGCGCCGTGTGGGCGGTGGCGGCGGCGATCGCCTCGTGCGTGAAGCCGAACGAGAAGAACGGGTCGCCGGTCACGATCAGGTCGCCCAGGGCCCACAGGACCGGCGCCGAGACGGCCAGCACGGCGGTGCCCACGCGGGCCCGCGCCGTGAGGCCGGGCAGGAGGTAGATCCAGTACACGCCGGCCAACAGCCACATCTCGGGTCGCTGGAGGCCGGCAACAGCCAGGAGCGCGAGCACCGGCACGCCCCGCCGCGGCCGCTGGCATTCGAGGCTCGCCGCCCACAGCGCCAGGGCCGCCGCCGTCACGTCCAGGTAGCCGATGGACGCGAACGACAGGAGCGAGAGGCTGGTGGCCATCACCGCCGCCCCCACGAGACCGACCGGCCAGGAGAAGGCGATCCTTCCGAGACGGAAGGTCCCGGCCAGCACGAACCCGTAGGAGAGGTAGCCGAAGGCCCCCATCGCCGCGTAGGAACCGTCGCGCCCGAAGATGGCGAAGACCGCACCCAGCAGCGTGGCGAGTGGATGCGGAGTCGAGGCCAGCTCCGTCGCGTACGAGGGCAGCATGCCCTCGGCGATCTGCCTGCCCCACACGAGCGCCCACACCACGTCGCCGTTGAGGGGGCTGAGTCCGAAGGCGAGCAGCAGCAGGATCCCGATGAGCACGGCGGCGGCGGCCTCGGCAACCGCGAAGCCGCTGATCCGGCCCGGCAGCCGGGCGCCCGGGCGCACCAGGCCGGGCTCGTGGGAGGGCACGACGCTCACTGGCGCCCCATCATTTCTGCTTGCACCTCTCTAAGCAACGCGGCTCCTTCGGCCAATTTGTCGGACGAAAGGTAGAAAGTGCCGGCCGCAGCCGGCGTTCATTGGAGGATGCACCCGCCGACGAAGCCGGACGTCACCGTGGTGGTGCCGACCCGCGACCGCAGCGAGCTGGTCGAGCGGCTGCTCACCGCCCTCGCCCAGCAAACCGTTGAGCCCGACCGCCTCGAGGTGCTGCTGGCAGACGACGGATCCGGCGACGCCACCGCCGAGGTCGCGAAGCGCTTCCCTTTCGCCCGCGTGATCAGCACCGGCGGCCACCTCGGTCAGGCCGGCGCGAGCAACCTCGCTCTCAGGCATGCCCGAGCCGATGTGATCGCCTTCACCGACGATGACACGCTGCCCGCGGAGGACTGGATCGAGCGCGGCCTGGAGTCACTCTCCGGGACCGGAGCCGACATCTCCGCGGGACACATAGAGCTCTCCCCCAGCCAGGCTCCGTCGATAGCCGAGCTGGTGGACATCGGCCGCGGCTACCTCGACCAGGAGGCGATGGTGGCCGAGGGATATGGCGTGACGGCGAATCTCTGGGTGCGCCGCGAGGTGGCCGAGCGGGTGGGTGGGTTCCGCGAGGTCTGGTCCGGTCAGTCTCAGCGATTCATGCGCTCCACGGCCGGCCACGACCGCGATTTCGTCGAACGGGCGGTACTCACCGGAGCCACGCTGGTGTATGCGCCCGACGCGGTCGTACAGCATCCACCGCGCCAATCCGTGCGCGAGCTCGCCCGCAAGGAGTTCAGGCTGGGCTACGGCGCCGTCGAGCTGGCCCGCAACAGCGTGGGGGCCGCGCGGGGCCGGCCCGCGGCGTGGAGGTCGCCGCGGCTCTACCTACCGTGGCCGCACCGCCCGCACATGCGCCGCCTCGAGGAGGCGGGCTATTCGATCAGCGGGCTAACCCGGCTGAAGCTGCTGGCCACGCAGTACCTCTGCCTCCAACTGGCGCAGGCGGCAGGGAGCATGCTGGGCTCCCTCCGAGCCGCGCCCGCCAGCGGGCCGGCCTCACTTGACGCCGACGCCCTCGGTGGGGTGCAGCCGGGCCCAGAGCTTCCGGCCGACGACGGGCCGCCCGGGACGCAGGTGGCTCAGTAAAAGGCGCAGGTCGGCCCACGCCGCCCGCGAGGTGAGGCGCACCGTCGTGAGGTAGGCGGCCAGGCCCGCCAGGCCGGCGACGGCCAGGACCGGGACGGCCGGCATGTGCACCGCGTGCATCGCATGGGTGAGCGGGAGCGCAACCACGAGCAGCGCGGCGGCGCCGAAGGTGGCCGGCGCCGCGTCCACGAAGATGCGGCGCATCGGGATTCCGACGGCGCGGTCGAGCAGGAGGTACGCCGCGACGCCCCCGGTGACGAGCACGACGGCTACGACCGCGATCGAGAGCTTGACGAGCCCGTAAGGGGCGACGAAGTAGACCACCGGTCCGTAGACCGCCAGCGAGAACAGGTTGTTGACCAGGAGGGCTCCGGGCTTGCCGGCCGCAAGAGCCGCCTGCCCGAACCCCGCGATCAACGCGAGCACCATGCCCGCGACGGCCAGGATCTGGGTGGGAAGCACGGCCGGCTGCCAGCGCGCTCCGAGCAGCCACGGGATGAGCACGGGCGCCGTGGCGATCAGGAGCGCGAGCAGCGGGAAGAGCACGACGGCGTGAACGCGAAGCACCCTGCTGTGGACCGCGCTCATGTGAGCACGGTCCTCCGTGCGCGAGTACAGGGGAAAGGCGATGCGCGTCATGATGCGGCTGATCTTTCCCTGGTACTCCACGCCGAACGTGTAGGAGCGCCAGTAGAAGCCCAGGGCGTTCGGCCCCAGCCGCGCCCCCACGATGGCGTAGTCGATGTTGCGTGTGACCATCCAGGCGAGACCCTGAACGCTCGCCTTCACCCCGAAGCCGAGCAGGTCCCGCGCCGCGCTTCGATCGAAGCCGAGAGCAGAGGTCGGAGCAGCCCGGGTCACGAGAACCAGGGAGACCACTCCGGCGGCGATCGTGCCCAGGACGATCGCCTCCCCCTCGAGGCCCGCGAGAGCCAGCACCACGGAGGTCAGCGACCCGGCGGAGACTCCCGACACCTCCGCGATGGTCATGCTCCGGAAGTCGAGCCTTCGCTGGAGGAGGGCGGTGGGCACAACAGCGAACCCGGCCAGCAGAAAGCTCGGCGATGCCAGGCGCACGAGGTCCGCTGTGGCCCCGCCGAAGAGCGGCTTGGCGATCAGCGGGCCCACGAGGGCGGTGAACGTGCCCAGCACGAGCCCCGTGATCACTCCCAGCAGGGACGCCGTCTTTAAGTGGCGCGCCTCGACCGTATCTCGCTGAACCAGTGCGCTGCCGAAGCCCTCGAAGGTCAGCACCGAGGCAAGCACTGGAACGATCAGCGCGATCGCCGCTCGCCCGAACGCGGCCGGGGCGATGAGGTGCGCCAGGACGACCATCGAGCCGAGGGACCCCGTCTCCGCGAGCACTCGGGCGAAGGTCATCCAGCGGATGCCCGAGAAGGTCGCGGCCCTCAGCTCGCCGCGGGAGGCGGCGGACACCCGGCGGCCCGGGTCGTCGTTTCCCTCCGGCGGAGGAACCTCGGACATGACCTGTCAACGGCCGCCTCCCTTCCCTACGTGCGCGATTGAGGAAGAAAGGCTCGCACCATGGCGTTCGTACGCCGTGGCAGTGGGCCGCGACGCGCTCTTTCAAATCTGTTTCGCGGGCATCAGGGCCCTGGCCCGGCTCGTCGGCCCGGTCTCGTCCTGGACCTGGGGGGTCCGTGCCGCGATGGCGCGAGCCAGCCGGGTCGAGGAGCAGTGGGCCTTCGTGCGAAACGACCTGAACGCAGCGGCAGAGCCCGCGGTCTATCACCTCCGCTCCGGAGGAACGGCGCTCTGCATCCGGCACGGCACCGGGGATCAGCACATCTTCGACGAGGTGTTCCGGCGGCATGTCTACGACTTCCCGGCCCCGGTCCTGACGGCCCTCGAAGCGGCGGGCCCACAGCTCCAGGTGGTGGACCTGGGCGGGCACGTGGGCTTCTTCGGTGCCTACATGCGGTCCCGCTACCCGGAGGCCCGGATAACCGCCTTCGAGCCGGACCCGGAGAGCTCCGCGCTGCTCGAGCGCGCCATAGCCGAGAACGGGGCCGCCGAGAGCTGGAGCGTGACCCGCGCCTGCGCGTTGAACCGCGATGACGAGGTGGACTTCACGCCAGGGCAGAACTGCCTGTCGCGCCTGGAGTCAGAGAGCGTTCGAGGGACGATCCGGGTGCCCGCCGTCGACGTGTTTCCCTATCTCGACGGCGCGGACTTCGTGAAGCTGGACATCGAGGGGAGCGAATGGCCGATACTCGCGGACCCTCGCTTCGCGGCGCTGGGGGTGAAGGCGGCGGTGCTCGAGTACCACCCCCACATGGCTCCTGAGGCCGATGCCCGCGCCGCGGCTTCGCGGCTGCTCGAGTCGGCCGGCTTCGACACCATGCCCATCTTCCACGCCCCCGAGGGACACGGGATGCTGTGGGCCTGGCGACGCGCTACTGACTGACGCGACGCTCAGGCAAGCGCGAGATCGAGGATGCGCTCGTGCCTCGCCCGCCACGCGTGCTTGCGCAGGAATTCCTGCCGCTGGTCCTCGCCGGCCGGACCCAGCTCGAGCGCCCGCGCCACCGCGTCGGCGAAGTCCTCTCCGTCGGCGACTAGGACGACTCGATCGTCGATGCCCCGCACGGGCGGTAGGTCTGTGGCCGCCACGGGACGCCCGGCGGCCAGGTACTCGTAGAGCTTCAGGGGGCTCATGGACTCGGTCAGCGGAGTGCGCCGGTGGGGCACCAGGCAGACGTCCGCTCCTCCGAGCACGGCGGTGATCTCCTCCCGCGGCACCGTGCGGTGCAGGTGCACGTTCGTCAGGCCCTGGATCGGTTCGAGGACCGACTGGTCCGGCACGTAGCCCAGCATCACCACCGATCCGGTGTTGAAGCGCTCGGCCACCTCGCGCACCCGATGCCAGTCGACCCTGTCGTCCAGCGTGCCCGCGTAGGCGATGTGGGGACGCGGCAGGCGCGCCATCCAGTCGGGCGGCGGCGCGAGCGTCTCCCACTCGGCGGGATCCACGCCGTTGGGCACCACGGCGCTCGGTCCGGTGGGCTCGATGAGCTCGATCAGGGACTCGGACACCGCGCACACCCGGCGGCCGCTCGCACCCACGCGGCTGTACGCCTCGAGGTACGCGCTCTTCTGCTGGGCGTGTGCGGGATGCGCCGAGAAGTCGTCGTCCGCGTAGAAGGTCACGCCGTTCGCCCATTCGAGCGGCGCGAAGCCAGCCACCAGGCCATGGCTGGTGATCACGGCGGGGCGCTCGAGCCCCGCCTTGTCAGCGGCGTGCCTCAGGAGCTCGTCGTAGTGGCGATAACGCCGGGCGACCCCGGCCACGCTGGACGCTTCGCCGCGGCGAAACGCGGGCGGCGTGTACAGCCTCGCCCGGCCGTTGCTCGGGAAGCCCTCGTCCTCGACGGCGCCGCCCACCCGCCGGGCCAGCAGCCCGGGGAGGCTTCGGAAGGGGTTCGCCACGAGCAGCCGCCGGACTCGGGGATGCACCAGCAGGGTCTCCGCGAAGCGGTCGGGAGGGAAGCACATCCCGCGCCTGCGGGCGTCGGCCCAACTGGCCGTGGTGAATGTGAAGACAACGTCCCTGGGCTCGCTCATGCGCTGACTCTGGAGAAACGCCGCGAGCGAGCGGGAGCTTGCGGCGTTACTGGTGGTGATGCGCTCCTCCTCGAAGTGGACGGCCCTCGCCGGGGTGCTGGTGCTTGCCGCGGTCGCAGCCGGCTTCCTCCTGACCCGTGGCGGCGGCGAGCCCAGCGCGCCGGGCCGCTACGTGGTGGATCGCTCCTCGGTGGGCGGCAAATGCTCGGACGACCGGCCGGCCGGTCGGCGGCGGCCTGCGAGCTCTCCCTGGTGCACGCTCGACCGGGCCGTCAAGGCCGCACCGGCGGGATCGCTGGTGTTGGTGCGCCGCGGCAGCTATGGGGCCGTGAGCCTGCAGGGCAAGCCCAAGGGAACGCTGCACTTCAGGGCCTATCCCGGTGAGCGAGCCGTCCTGGGCGGGGTGAACATCTCTGCCGGGCTCGTGCGGATCGAGGGCTTTCGCATCACCGGCGGGGTGAACGTGGACGCCGGCGTCAGGCGCGTGGCGCTCGTTCGCAACCGCTTCGTCACGAACGGCGCCGAGGGTCGCTCCAGCCTGAACATCGGGGCCGGGGCCAGGGGGATACTCGTGGCGGGCAACCAGATCGGCCAGGGGGCGTCTGTCCGCGGCGCCAACGCGATCAACTTCAACTCCACCAACGCCCTCCCCGCGATCGTCGATGTCACGATCCGCGACAACCGCATCGAGGCGGTCCCCGGTGGCGGCGACGCGATCCAGGCAAAGAACACCCGCGGCCTCACCCTCGACCACAACGACATCTCCGGAGTCCGGGCCCCGGCCGGCACGGGGGCCCACCCCGACGCCTTCCAGTCGATCTACGGCGCCAAGGACCTCACAATCAAGGACAACTTCATCCACGACATCGCCGCCCAGGGCATCTTTCTCCAGGTCTTCCAGGGCGAGAACCGCGGCTTCGACGCCCACGACAACGTGATCGTCCGCGTGGCCTACCCCTTCGTCGCCTTCTCGGCCAACGCCGCACAGGCCAGCATCACCCACAACACGGTTGACGGCGTCTTCAGGGTCACCGCGCTGGACGGCAAGGCGCGCGTCCTCGACAACATCGCCACCTTCGGGCTGCTCTCCGGGGGCCGAATCGGCCGTGAGGACTACAACCTCGCCCAGAACTTCACGGCCACCAAGGGCCCCCACTCCATCGCCGGGAAGCCCCAGTACCGCGACATCACGCGGAACGACTACTCGCTGGCGCCCGGCAGCCCCGGCTACCGGGCGGGACCGGCCGGCAAGGACCTGGGCTCGCGACGGCCGCGCCGATGAGCACGCCCCCGGACCTCAGCGTGATCGTCGTGACCCACGGCGGGATGGACCTCGCGCTCACCACGCTCCGCTCGGCGCGCGCGGCCTGCGGGCCGATCGACGTGGAATGGCTGGTGGTGGACAGCGGGTCGACCGACGGGACGCCCGACGCCATCGAGCGCGAGTTTCCCGACGTGGACGTGTCCCGCGGTCCGAACGTGGGCTTCGCCGCGGGCAACAACCAGGCGCTGCGGCGCGCACGCGGCCGGTACGTGCTCCTGCTGAATCCGGACGTCGAGCTGCTCAAGGGCACCCTGGCGGACGTGGTCAGCGCACTCGACGCGCGTCCCGAGGTGGGCGCGGCCAGCGTCATCCAGCGTGACGTGGGTGGCGCCCTCCAGCCGACGATCCGCCGCTTCCCGTCCGCCGCCCGGCAGCTGGGAGAGGCCCTGGGCGCCGCGCGCGTTCCCGCCCTGGGCCGCCTGCAGGAGCTCGAGAAGGACCCCGGCCGCTACCAGCAGGAGACGTCGGCCGACTGGCTCGTGGGCGCCTTCCTCGTGATCCGCTCCACCACGCTCGAGCAGGTCGGCCAGCTGGACGAGCGCTTCTTCCTCTACTCCGAGGAGACCGACTGGTGCTACCGCATCCGCGAGGCGGGCTGGGATATTCGCCACCTGCCGATGGTCGAGATCGTCCATCACGGCGGCGGCTACTCGCGCCCCGAGCTCGCGGCCCAGCTCAGCTACTCGAAGCTGCTCTTCGCCCGCAAGCACCTCGGGCCGCTGCGCCGGGCCGGGCTTCGAGCCTCGCTGGTCCTGGGCCACGCGCTCCGGATCGCCGGGTGCGCGCTCCTGGGAATCCGGGCGCGCGAGCCCCGGTCGCGGCTT
>DAIMGB010000064.1:0-213 GCA_036724195.1 Thermoleophilaceae bacterium | reverse complement strand
GCTGAGCCACGAGCGCGAAGACCGCGCCGGTTGCGGCACCCAGCGCGCCAGCCACGCGGCCTCGTGCCTGGCCCGTTGGGCGTAGTAGCCGAACGCGCCGGCCGCTGCCGCAAAGCCACCTCCCCGGCGCGCCGGCGGGCGCCCGTCAGTGCCCTCCAGCAGCTCGGCCAGGGGCCGCGTGACGACCTCCCAGCGGTAGCTCGGCACGAGCCC
>DAIMGB010000063.1:0-8290 GCA_036724195.1 Thermoleophilaceae bacterium | reverse complement strand
CTGCTGGCCGAGGCCGACGTGCCCTACGAGCAGCTCAAGGAGATGGACGAGATCAACCCCGAGATGGCGCAGACCGACGTCGCGCTGGTCATCGGCGCCAACGACACCGTGAACCCCGAGGCCGGCATGCCGATCATCGAGGTCGGCCAGAGCAACCAGGTGATCGTGCTCAAGCGCTCCATGAACACCGGCTTCGCCGGCATCGACAACCCGCTCTTCTACGCGGACAACACCTCGCTGCTCTTCGGCGACGCCAAGGAGTCGGTCGGCCAGGTGCTGAAGGCGGTAGAGGACCTCTAGGACCGGGTATGTCCCCCCACATGCTCCGGGGGTTGATGCAGGACGACTACCCGCTGACGCTGCAGCAGGTGCTCGACCGGGTCCGGGGGCGCTACGCGGACAGCGAGGTCGTGACCATGCGCGACGGGGAGAAGAAGCGCGCCAGCTACGGCGAGGTCGCCCAGCGCGTGGACCGCCTCAGCCGGGCGCTCGAGTCGCTGGGCGTCGAGCCCGGCGACCGCGTGGCCACCTTCGCCTGGAACTCCCAGGAGCACCTCGAGGTCTACCTCGCGGCGCCCTGCATGGGCGCGGTCCTCCACACGCTCAACATCCGGCTGTTCGAGGACCAGGTCACCTACGTGGTCAACCACGCGAAGGACAAGGTGATCCTCGTGGACGCCTCGCTGGTGCCGCTGCTGGAGAAGGTCGCGCCGAGCTTCGAGAACCCGCCCGCCTATGTGGTGATCGGCGACGGCGACATGGGCGCGCTGCCCGGCGCGCTGCGCTACGAGGAGCTGCTGGCCGAGCAGGACGAGGGCTTCGACTACCCGAAGCTCGACGAGCGCATGGCCGCCGGCCTCTGCTACACGAGCGGCACGACCGGCAACCCGAAGGGCGTGCTCTACTCGCACCGCTCGAACATGCTCCACGCGATGGGCCAGTGCATGGCCGACTCGATGGGGCTGTCATCCGACGACCGCAACCTGCCGATCGTGCCGATGTTCCACGCCAACGCCTGGGGCATCCCCTACGGCTCCTGCCTCAGCGGCGCCGACCTGATCATGCCGGGCCCGCAGCTCGAGGCAGAGCCGCTCACGAAGCTGATCGAGGACGAGAAGGTCACGTTCGCCGCGGCGGTGCCCACGATCTGGATGGACATGCTGCGCCACGCCGACGAGCACGGCGCCGACCTGTCTTCGCTGCGGCTGGTGGTCTGCGGCGGCTCGGCCGTGCCGCTCACGCTGATGCAGGAGTTCGAGGAGCGCCACGACGTGCGCATCATCCAGGCCTGGGGCATGACCGAGACGAGCCCGCTCGGCTCCGTCGCCCGCCCGCCGGCCGACGCCAGCGAGGAGGAGCACTGGGACGTGCGCAACACCGCCGGCCGCATCTCGCCGATGGTGGACGCGCGAATCGTGAGCGACGAGGGCGAGGAGCTGCCCTGGGACGGCGAGGCCACCGGCGAGCTGCAGGTGCGCGGCCCCTGGGTCGCCGCCGACTACTACGAGGACCCGGCCGGCCCCGAGAAGTTCGACGGCGAGTGGCTCCGCACCGGAGACATCGCGGCGATCGACGCGCAGGGCTTCATCCGCATCTCCGACCGCACCAAGGACGTGATCAAGTCCGGCGGCGAGTGGATCTCATCGGTGGAGCTGGAGGGCGAGATCATGGCCCACTCCTCCGTGCTGGAGGCAGCCGTGATCGCAAAGCCCGACGAGCGCTGGGGCGAGCGGCCGCTGGCCTGCATCGTGATCGAGGAGGGCGCCGAGCTGACCATGGACGGCCTGCGCGAGCACCTCGAGCCGCGGGTGGCCAAGTGGTGGCTGCCCGACGAGGTCGTGGTGGTCAAGGAGGTGCCGAAGACGAGCGTCGGCAAGTTCGACAAGAAGGTCCTGCGGCAGCGCCTCGAGGACGGAGAGCTGCAGAGCGAAGCGCTCGCCGAGGCCGGCTAGTCTCCGAGCCGCTCACGCAACGGCAGTTCGTAGCGATCCTCGACCAGTGGGTAGGGGGCGAGGTCGCGGTTCGAGTGGTCAACGACAGCGACGATCTGGTCGCTGTGTTCCGGGGTCGACTGGGTGGACGCTCAGCGGGGAAACGGCCGGCCCTGTTCTGGCCGCTCGAGACGCCAGGCGATAGTGAGCATCCGGAGCAGCCCGGGATCTACATGCACCCGGAGCGATCCGGGGAGGCTTCAGCGCACGAGGGTAAGTTCGTGCTGGAGCTGCGTCAGGTGGGGGTGACCCTGAACATCCGCCGGCTCTGAATTCCTGCGCGCTAGATGGATTGGCGGTAGCCGAAGAACTCGTGGTCCTGGTTGTAGCCGCCGTAGCCGCCCCCGACCTCCGAGTAGTGGGCCACGAACTCGATGCCCTTTATCCACTTGACCTGCTTGAAGCCGAGCTCGATCTCGTTGCGGAGCCGCAGCGGAGCGCCGTGACCGAACGGCAGGGGCTCGTCGTTCATGTCGTACGCGAGCATCGTGAGGTGGTGTCCCATGTGCTCGATCGGATGCGCGTCGTAGTAGACACCCTTGTCCGCTCCTTCGCCGAGCGAGTAGAAGACCACCCACTTCGCCTCGGGATGCGGGTCGACCAGGTCCACGATGGTCTGCATCGAGACCCCACCCCACTTGGCGATGCCCGACCAACCCTGGATGCAGAAGTGCTGGGTGATCTGCTCGTGGTGGGGTAACGCCCGCAGTTGCGCCAGGCCAAGCTCGACGGGGTTGTCGACCAGGCCGTGGATCCGCAGCCGATAGTCCGCGAAATCGCCGTCGAACAGCGCCTTGTACTCGTCGGAGTCGGGGTACTGCCCGTTGTGCCAGAAGTACGGCGAGATGTCCTTCTCGCCGTACTGGCCCGGCTTTGGGTCGACGTGCTCGAAGAGGTGCTGCAGCGGCCCGACGACGGCCTGGCCGACGCGCTGCACGACGCGGGGGTGGCGGATCGTGAACGGCGTCGCGGCGACCCACCCGACCACGACCACCACCATCGACGCGGCGAAGAGCCAGAACCCGATCCAAGCGCCGTCGGTCCGACCCGCGGAGACGTGGTTGAGGTTTGCCAGCAGCCCGGTGGTGAACACGAAGGTCACGTGCATCACGATGAAGACCAGGAACCAGACGAGCACGAGGAAGTGCAGCGAGCGCGCGGTCTGGATGCTGAAGAGCCTGCTGATCGGCTTGAAGCGCGTGGACAGCGCCGGTGACATGCCGAGGCCGGTGATGAGGGCAAGCGGAGCGGCCACGAAGACGGTGATGAAATAGGCGATCAGCTGCAGGCCGTTGTAGGCCACCCAGCCGTGCTCGGCCGGCCAGTTCAACGAGAGGTACTGGATCAGCACCGACAGGGCGTTGGGGAACACGTCCCAGCTGCCGGGCACAAGGCGCTGCCAGCGGCCGGTGGCGAACAGCAGGACAAGGAAGATCGCACCATTGAGCAGCCACACCGCATCCACGCCGAGGTGCCACCAACGGGCCAGGCCGATGGAGTGGCGAAGCCCCGGAAGCCCCAACTGCCCGGGCAGGCTGATCGAGTCCTGCTTGGCCGTCCAGAGAGGGTCGGATGGCACCGGCCGCTGAATCCGAAACCAGTCCCTGCCCGGCGTCGAGTGCCGGGTCCAGTACAGCCGGGGATGGTCCGAGAGGATCTGGATCCCCGACCGGACGATGAACACCATGAGGAACAGGTTGAAGAAGTGCTGCAGCCGCGCCCAGACGGGAAAGCCCGTCGTCGCCTCGGGATGCGAAGGCACCATGGTCCCGGGATACCGCCTGATGAAGTGCTGTACCGAGGGCTCCCCGCGCAGGCCCTTGGCGATGGCCACCGCGACGATCAGAACCACGAAGCCGATTGGCAGCAGCCAGAGCAAGTTGAACCACCTGCTGCGACCAACGCGCACCCGCGGGGCGATGCCGTTCACATGCGGAACCGAACCCGCCCAGGTCGCGGTATCGATGACGTCCTCGCCGGGCGTCAACTGCCACCGGTAACTGCGAACTACGTCCGGAGAGACGCCAGGCGACGCCGGTGTAGGCGTCTCGTCAGGGCCGGGCTCGGCGTCGGTGCCCATCCGCGCAGCCTACGGGCGCTGGTCACACTTCGGAGGGCGATATTGGTCTCAGCCAAAGGAGCAGTCGGCAATGACTTTGTTCAGAGCGCGCTCGAGGAGCGCGAGCTCCTGATCATCGAGCTGGCCAACGAACAGCTTCGAGATCCCGCGGGCATGGACGGGCGCCGTCTCACCGAGACGGGCGATGCCCGCCTTGGTGAGCGCCACTACGACGCCGCGGGCGTCGGTAGTCGCTCTGTCTCGGCGGACGAGGCCTTGATCGACCAGGCGGGCGACGCGACGGGTCATGCCTGACCGAGAGATGAGCGCCCGTTCCGCCAGCTCTGTAATGCGCAGCTCACCGTGGGCCTTTGCCAGCTGAGCGAGGACGTCGAAGTCGGCCAGGGCCAAGCCCGTCTCTCGCCCCAGATCCGTGTCTAGTCGGCGCATGAGCGTGGCGTGGGCTCGCAGCAGCGAGCCCCAGGCCTCCAACCCGCGTCGGCCCGGCACCTGATCCTCTACGAGCCGATCGAAGAGCTCTGCGGCATCGTTGGCGAAGAGCATGGGCCAGAACGGGAACTCGGGCCGGTCGTGCCGGGTGGCATAGGCGGCAATGACGCCGTCGGGCGCCGCCACGGCTGCGTCCAGGTCTGCGTTATCCGAGAAGGCGACCTCGATGATGCGGTGCACGCCCTCGGGTGCGTACGCGCGGATCGCCTCGCCGGGCTGCGCTTGGTTCAGCGCTACAGCGTGCGCGACGGACCCGTCGACCTGATGGAGGTCGCTCTCGCGCACCACCGTTCCGATGACCGTCGCGCCGCCCCAGCGCGCGAGCTGCGCGGCAAGCGAGCCAACCGCACCGAGCACCCCGTGGGCCAGGATCGTCTTGCCCGCGACGGGGCCGTCGCCGAAGACCGCTCGGTGCGCCGTGATGCCGGGGATCCCGAGGCAGGCACCGATCTCGTCACTGACCTCAGAAGGGAGCTCCACTGCCTGTTCGGCAGGCACGACAGTCAGCTCCGCGGCCGTCCCGAACGGGCGGTATGACTGCGCCCCGTACACCCACACACGTTGGCCGATGCGGTTCCGGTCCACGCCTTGACCGACGGCGTCGATGACGCCGGAACCGTCACTGTGCGGAACGATCCGCGGGAACGGCATCCCGTATCTGAGCCAGTCGCCGCGTTTCTTCGTATCGCCGGGGTTCACGCCCGAGACAGCGATGCGGACGCGCACCTCGCCGGGGCTCGGCTCGGGCTCGGCCATCTCCCCGACCTCGAGCACCTCCGACGCCGGTCCAGACCGTTCGTACCAAGCTGCGAGCATGACCGAACGCTAGACGTCGCCTAAGCCGACCAGCGGAAGACCTCGCTGCAGGGGTCATCCAGCCGGGCGGCTCTCGCTTTCCATGCCAAGCGGAACTGTGACGCAGGCCGGGCGGCCGGGCCCTGCGTAGTTCGAGCGCGTAGTTAGTGAGGCGCCTGCACACCTTCCCCTGCAGCTTCCAGTTCTGCCCCTAGAACTTCTGGATCTGCATCGCCTCGATCGGGAAGCCGTCGCTCTGGCCGTCGAGCTTCACGTCGATCCCGGGCAGCAGGATCGCGACCTTCTCGTTCATGCTGCGCACGGCCTCCATCAGTGACGCGCGAGTGGGCGTCTTCATCCGCTTGAGCGCGTCGGTCATCGTCTCCGCGGCGCCCCAGCCGTACACGTGGAAGGGGTCGTTCGTGTCGGCGTGCGGCTGGTACTTCTTGAGGCCCGCCTTGTACTCCTTCATCGCCGCGTCGTTGGCCCACTTCGGATCCTCCGGGTCCTTGAAGTAGGTCGTGGAGACGAAGCCCTGGGCGTTCCACCCGAGGAGGCGAAGGTCATAACGGCCGCTGCGCAGCCGGCCCAGCCGGCCGCTTGCGCAAAGGCGCGGCGGTTAGAGCAAGGACTCCTGGCCCGAGGGCGCGCGGCGCCTGCGAGGCACTCCGGCGGCTTCCGCGAGGGCGGCCTCGACGTCGGCCATGATCGCCCGCTCAGAGCGCGAGGCCACCAGCGGCTCGGTCATGCCGTCCACGTGCACGTAGGTGCGGCGCCCGTCTCTTCGGTCCTCGCCCTCGAGCGGCACGAGCGCGTACACGCGGTCGGCGCGCACGAACTTCCCGTAGCCGAGGGCCACCATTCGGGGATCGCGCTTCGCCACCCTTGCGACGATAGCCGCATGCCCGGCGGCCCATTTGGGTACCGCTGAGGTGAACTGACACGGAGGCGTAGATGAGCGACGAGCAGACGACCGAGCGCGACGAGCAGGAGCAGGACGACCAGCGCGACGACGAAGAGCGCGATGACGAGGAGCAGGCCTCGGGCGAGTCGGGTGACGGCGACGACGAGAAGCCCGACGAGGAGAAGTCCGAGAACGAGCTGCTCGAGGAGAAGTACGAGCAGGCCAAGCAGGAGGTGAAGGACCTGGAGGACGATCCGCCTCAGAAGCTGGAGGACTGGCCGACGGGCAAGGCCATGTACGAGACCTTCGGCGGCGGGGACGGCGACCACGGCTACCACGAGGGGCCCGAGATGAACCTTGGCCCGGACTCGCTGCGACACTTCGACGACGGCAGCGTCGAGGTGAAGGGCGAGAAGGTGGACGATGCCGAGAAGTACAAGGGCGAGCCGATCCCGGGCGGTCCCACCGACCCCGAGTCTGCCAACCAGAAGTCCGACAAGGCCGCACCGGAGGATTCGTCCACGGCGGATGAGGAAGGGTCGGAGGAGGACGCCGACGGGTCTGACGACGAGAAGGCAGAGGGCAGAGGGCAGACCGACGAGTCCGACGACTAGCTAGGTTCGGTTCATGCCGGCGCGCCCGCCGGCCCCGACCGGTGCGGACGCCTCCGCCGCGCCCCGTTCGCGAACGTCATCGAGGAAGCGCTGGTCCATCTCCCGCACGATCTCCTCGGTCTGCTTGTTGGGCGGCAGCCGCTGGATCAGGCCTCGGAGCAGCAACAGGGCGCCGACCCAGCGGGGCACGAGCACCCAACGCTTGCGCTGGGCGATGCCGTCGGCCACGGCTTCGCCCACCTGCGAGACCGGATACGTCTTGGCGAGCGGCCCCGGAAGGCGGGCGCGGGCGAAGCCGAGCGGGTGGCTGTCCTGTCCTGCCACGAGGTCGGTGCCGATGAAGGCGAAGTAGGCGCAGCCCACGTCCACGCCGAGGTGGCGGACCTCCTCGCGGAGCACGTTCGTGAGCGCCTCCACCCCGGCCTTGCTGGCCGAGTAGCCGGCCGACGCCGGCATGTGGGCCGCCACGGCCATCGACGCCACCACCAGCGCGTAGCCGCGCCGCTCGATCAACTGCGGCAGGCAGGCGGAGAGCGTGTTGAAGGGGCCCTTCAGGTTCACGTCCACCACGCGCTCGAAGGCCGCCGAATCGAGGGAGCGGATGAGGCCCAGGCCGCCGATGCCGGCGTTCGCCATCACCACGTCGATGCCACCGAAGCGCTCAACGGTGCCTGCCACCGCCCTGTCGAGCGCCTCGCGGTCGGTCACGTCTGCTTCGAACCAGGCGGCGTCCGGCCCGCACTGGGCGGCCACCCGCTGGAGCTCCTCAGGCTCGAGGCCCACCAGCGCGAGCTTCGCGCCCCGCGTGGACAGCCGCCGCGCGCTCTCAGCCCCGATGCCGCGGGCGGCTCCCGTGATGAGCACGGTCTTCCCGCGCAGGTCCCAGTCGGCGGCCATCCGGGCCGGGACTCTAACGCCGCTAGCCTCACCGGCCATGGCAGCCCTGGGCGACCTCCAGGAGGACATCCCGCCGGAGCGCGCGGCCGAGCTGCTGCGCGACGGCGACACGCAGCTCCTCGACGTGCGCGAGCCCTACGAGCACGAAGCGGGCCGCATCGAGGGCTCGAAGCGCGTCGACCTGGAGAGCCTCGCCGAAGAGGCGCAGCAACTCGATCCGGACAAGCCGATCCTCTTCTACTGCCGCACCGGCGCCCGCTCGGGGGTGGCAACCCAGGCCTTCCGCGCGGCCGGCTTCGATGCCTATAACCTCGCCGGCGGGTTGGTTGCCTGGGTCCGCGATGGACAGCCAATTACGCCCTCGGGCGGCGGCGTCGCGGACCATTAAGGCGGATGCCGTAACAACCGCGTCCCTTAACGCGAGGCGAGACCGGCGTGCTGCCCGCGCGCGAAAGCCAACGCGCCCTCTTAACGCGCGGCAGGATCGGCCTCCTGCCCGCGGCCACACGCGCCCCCTACC
>DAIMGB010000062.1:0-8293 GCA_036724195.1 Thermoleophilaceae bacterium | reverse complement strand
CCGCAGGACCCCGCCGTGATCTGCCCGGCCTCCGGCACCGGCACGCCGACACCGCCGCCGCGCTGCGACGACACCGCCTACGGCAAGGGCAGCGGCGGCAGGCTGCACTACCGGGTGAACGTGCCCGCGCACGCCCGCACGACGCTGTGGATCGCGGTGACCGGGTCGGAGACGGGCTCGGGCAGCGCCGTAAACGAGCAGGCGTCCGTGCTGCGCGACCCCGAGGCGCTGCTGCGGCGCAAGGTGGCCGCGCGAGCGCGCCTGCAGCGCTTCACTCGCCTGTCGCTGCCCGGCGATCGGCTCCTGCAGCGCGGCGTGGACTGGAGCAAGCAGAACCTGGCGGACTCGCTGCAGGCGGCCACCGACCTCGACCTGCGCGAGGCCAACTCCGGCAAGAACTACCCGCCGCCGGCCGGCAAGGTGGCCCGCGCGCGCTGGATCGCGGCCGGCTTCCCCGACTACCCGTGGCTGTTCGCCACCGACGGCGAGTACACCGCCTTCGCCAGCGTGGCCGCCGGCCAGTTCGCGCCGATCAAGGACCACCTGAAGGCGCTGCGGGACGTCAGCGAGATCGTGAACAAGGGCAGCGGAAAGGTCGTGCACGAGGTGGTCTCCGACGGCGCGGTGTACTTCGGCTCGAACGCCGACGCCGGAAACACCGACGAGACGGTCAAGTTCCCGAGCGCGGTGGCGCTGGTGTGGCGCTGGACCGGCGACAACCGCTTCCGCGACGACCTCTACGGCTTCTCGGTGCGAAACATGCGCTACGTGTTCGACCAGCTCGACGCCGACCACGACGGCTGGCCCGAGGGCCTCGGCAACGTGGAGCGCCCGGGGATGGGCGAGGAGAAGCTCGACGTGTCGGTCTACGCGATCCGCGGCCTGCGCGACCTGGCCGACATGGCCCGCTCCAAGGGCGACACGGCAACGGTGACCTGGGCCGAGGGCCGCGCCCGCGCGATGGAGGCTGCCTTCGAGAACGCCTGGTGGCTTCCCAACGTGCCCCAGCACGCCGACTCGCTGCGCAACCCGACCAACGAGAAGGTCATGCAGCGCCACTGGATCGGCGTCACTCCGATGGAGGCCGAGCTGGTGCACGGCGCTGGCCGCCCCGCGCCCGGTCTGACCACGCGCGACCACGCCATCGCCGCGCTCACTCTGCGCGAGCAGGGCTGCTTCGGCAACGCGGCCGGCCTCTTCCACACGGGCAGCGGCGGCTGCGACCCGGCGCCGTCGAGCAAGTCCGACCTCGAGATCTTCAGCCTGAACAGCGCGGTGATGGCGGTGGGCGAGGGCAACTACGGCCGCCTCGGCCCCGGCCAGCAGCAGCGCTTCACGCGCGCGAACCGCCAGCTCCAGCTGCCCGCGCCCGACGAGGAGCCGGGCGCCATGCCCGAGATCGCCCCGTCGCCCGACTACGGGCGCTCGATCGAGAAGTCGTTCCTAGAACGCGCGTCCGTGCTGCAGGCGTGGGGCGCCTACGGCACGGTCTGGCCGGTGGTGCACCAGCAGCTGGGCGTGCGCCCGGACATGGGCCGCGGCAAGCTGGAGGTCACGCCGCAGGTGCCGTCAAACCAGCACGGCATCGCGGGCCGCGGGATCCGCGTCGGCACCGGCAGCATGGATGTCGTGGCCGGCCACCGCGGCAAGCGCTACGAGACCCGCGTCCGCACGCGCGCCGATCTCTTCCAGCTGAGGCTGGGCGTCACGCTGCCCGCCGGCAGCAACGTGAGGAGCGCGACGCTGGACGGCAAGCGTGCGAGCTACCGGACGCGCGTGACCAACCGCGGCCTGGAGGTCCTCGTGCGGGCCCGCCCCTTCGGGGGGCACAAGCTGGTCGTCAAGGCGCGCTAGGCGCCCTTGCCGCCCAGCGGCCGCAGCGCCGTGGCCTCAGGGGGGCCGGCCATCAACGGGATGGCGCGGGCGATCAGCGCCCTCGCTCCCTCGTCCTCGAGCGAGGCGTCGTGGGCGGCCTGGCTGGTCCAGGCCTCCGTCACGAACACCGCGTCGGGATCCTCGGGCGAACGGCTGACCAGGTAGAGGCGACAGCGGGCGTCGGCCTCCGCGCCCGCGGCCGCCTCGAGCAGGATCGCGCCAAGCTCCTCGCCCTTGCCCGGCTGGGCGCTGAAGCGCACGTGCATCGCGTAGGGCTCGTCCACGGCGCTCATTCTGCCGCGCCGCGCTGCCAGCCCGCGGTGCGCAGGCTCCGGCCGGCGCTGCGCGGGCCCAGCGCGAAGCGCGGCTCGGGCTCGGCGGCGCCGGTCATCGCGGCCACCGCCCGATCGGCGAACGCCGGACCGTGCTTGAAGCCGTGGCCCGAGCCGCCGCCCGCCAGCCAGACCCGCTCGTGCTCGGGATGGCGGTCGAGGATGAAGCCGTTGTCCGCGGTCAGCGAGTAGTGGCAGGTACTGGAGCGCTGCAGCCGTGCGCCGGCCAGCGCCGGGAAGCGGTGGGCGAGGTACTCCGCCGCCTTGCGCTCCGTGGCCTCGCTGGCCTCCGCCGGGCGCTCGTCGGGGTCAACCGGCGGCCCGTCCTCGTCGATTGCCACCTTCATCCCGTGGCCGTCGAGCGGCCCCAGCCCGTAGACCGCGCCGTCGTAGTCCAGCCAGGCCGGGCAGCCGGGCAGCGCCCACTCGGCGGGCGCCTCGAAGAAGCTCACGTCCTGGCGCGTCACCCGCAGGTCCACGAGATCGGGGAAGAGACCCGCCAGCCAGGCGCCGCACGCCCACACCACGAGGTCGGCCTCGAGGCGGCGGCCGTCCACCAGCACCGCGTCGCCGTCGGGCCGGGCCTCGCCGCGCACGACCGTCGCGCCGCGGCGCGCGGCCCGCCCGGCCAGCGCTCGCGTGGCCGCGGCGGCGCGCATTACGCCGGCCTCCGACTCCAGCAGCAGATACTCCAGGTCGTCGGTGCGCAGGCTCGGGAACAGTTCCGCGCCCTCCTCCGGCGTCAGCCGCTCGACCGGGATGCCCTGCTCGCGCATCACGCGCTCGGACTCGGCCTCCCAGCCGCCGTCGCGGCGCACCAGCCACACGAGGCCCGAGCGCACCATCAGCTCCTCGCCCAGCTCCAGCCACAGCTCGCGCGCTCGCCAGGCCGACGCCGTGTAGAGCTCGTCGCCGCCGTGCGCGCAGCGGATCAGCCGCGACTCGCCGCCCGACTCCGCGCCCTCGTGGCCCGGCTCTGCGCGCTCCACGAGCGTCACCTCGAAGCCCTCGCCCGCCAGCCGGTCGGCGATCGCGGCGCCGAACACGCCCACGCCGGCGACGATGGCGGAGGCGCTCGCTACTCCTCCGCGGACTTGATCGTGGCGATCGGGTCGCCGGTGGAGATCGGCTTGCCCTCTTCGATCGGCAGCGCCGCGACGGTCCCGGCCTTGTGGGCGGTGATCTCGTTCTCCATCTTCATGGCCTCGATGATGCAGATCACCTGGCCCTCCTCGACGGTGTCGCCCTCTTTGACCTGCACCTTCCACATGTTGCCCTGGAGCGGAGCGGTGATCTCGTCGGGGCCGCCGCCTGCTGACTTCCCGCGCTCCGCGCGCTTTGGCGGCTTGCGCGCCGGGGCGCCGCCGTTTGCGGCTCCTGCAGGCACGGCTCCGATCACCTTCACGTCGAACTTGCGTCCGGAGACCTCGACGGAGTAGTCGCGCTCGACCTTCTCCTCCTCCTCGTCCTCATCCTCGCCCACCGGCTCCGCCTTCGGGAAGGCGAGCTCCTTCAGCCAGTCCTTGTCCTCGATGAGGTCGCGGCAGGTCTCGCCGTCTTGCCACTGCTCCGTGGCGAGCAGCGCCTGGTGGAAGGGGATAAGCGTCTTCAGGCCGCCGATCTCGTACTCGCCGAGCGCGCGCAGCATGCGCCTGGTCGCGGCCTCGCGGTCCACGTCCCAGACGATCAGCTTGGCGATCATCGGGTCGTACAGCGGCAGCACCTCGTAGCCCTCCTCGGCGCCCGAGTCCACCCGTACGAACGGCCCGCCCGGCTCGATGTAGGAGGCCACCCTGCCGGGGGCGGGGGCGAAGTTCTTCGAGGCGTCCTCGGCGTTCACGCGGCACTCGATCGCGTGCCCGCGCAGCACGACGTCCTTCTGCTTGTAGGACAGCTTCTCGCCGGCGGCCACCTTGATCTGCTCGCGAACGATGTCGATGCCCGTGACCATCTCGGTCACGCAGTGCTCCACCTGCACGCGCGTGTTCATCTCCAGGAAGAAGTACTCGCCGTCCTGCAGCAGGCCCTCGATCGTGCCGGCGCTGTGGTAGCCCACCGCCTTCGCGGCGTCGGTGCCGATCTTGCCTATCTTGTCGCGCAGGCCGGGGTCCACCGCGGGGGCGGGGCTCTCCTCGATCAGCTTCTGGTGACGGCGCTGCACCGAGCAGTCGCGCTCGAACAGGTGGATCACGTTGCCGTGCGAGTCGGCGAGCACCTGCACCTCAACGTGGCGCGGATCGGGCAGATAGCGCTCCACGTACACCGTGGCGTCGGAGAAGAACTTCTCGCCCTCGCGGGCGGCGCCCTCGAACGCCTTCTCGAGCTCGTCCTCGGACTCGGCCACGCGGAAGCCCTTGCCTCCACCGCCGCCCGCGGCCTTGATGGCAACGGGGTAGCCGATCTCGTCGTCGATCACCTTGCGCGCCGCGTCCACGTCCTCGACCGGCTCGGTGGTGCCCGGCACTATCGGCACGCCGGCCTCCTTCATCAGCTCGCGGGCGCGCGTCTTCGAGCCCATCGCGTCGATGGCGTCGGCGGGGGGCCCGATGAAGACGATCCCGGCGTCGTCACAGGCGCGCGCGAAGGCGGCGTTCTCGGCGAGGAAGCCGTAGCCGGGGTGGATCGCCTCGGCACCGGCCTGCTTGGCGACCTCGAGGATCTTGTCCACCTTCAGGTAGCTCTCGCTGGCGGGCCCGGGGCCCAGCAGGTAGGCCTCCTGCGCGCGGCGGGAGTGCGGCGCGTCGCGGTCGGGCTCCGAGTACACGGCGACGGTGCCGACCCCGAGCTCCTCGAGCGTGCGCATGACCCGGATGGCGATCTCGCCCCGGTTCGCGATTAGGACCTTCTCGAACATTGCGGGCGGTGAGCATAATGACCCGGTCATGCGGGCCGCCGCCGCGTTCATCGCCGTCACTGCGTCGATCGCCCCGGCCGCCCCGGCGCACGCGGCCCTCCGCTTCAAGCCATGCGGGGGCTTCGGCTATGCGTGCACCCGGCTGAACGTGCCGCTCGACCGCTCCGGCCGGGTGCCGGGCGGGATCTCGCTGGCGGTGAAGCGCATCCGCGCGCTTCGGGGGCCGCGGCGCGGGGTGACCTTCGCCCTGGCGGGCGGGCCGGGCCAGTCGGGGAGCGACGCCTTCAGCGGCGACGCGGTCGGCCAGATCTTCCCGGCGGTCCGAAACCGCGACCTGATCGTCTTCGACCAGCGCGGCACGGGGCACTCCGGCCTGTTGCGCTGCCGCCGCCTGGAGCGGGCCAACCTGCTGCACGCGAGCAGGCCCGCGGCCGACTGCGCAAGGACGCTAGGGCCCCGGCGCGCCTTCTACACCTCGCAGGACTCGGCCGACGACATGGAGGCGATCAGGCGCGAGCTCCGGGTCGACCGGATCGCGATCTACGGCACCTCCTACGGCACCAAGGTCGCGCTGGCCTACGCGCTGCGCTACCCGGCCCACGTCGAGCGGATGGTGCTCGATTCGGTGGTGGAGGCCGACGGGCCGCAGGCGCTTTACACGGACACCTTCGCGGCCATCCCGCGCGCCCTGCGGGCGCTCTGCCGCTCCGGCTGCGCCCGCTTCACGCGCGACCCGGTGGGCGACGTACGCGAGCTTGTGGCGCGCCTGGCCCGGCGGCCGCTCGGCGGCCGGGTGGTGGACCCGCGCGGGCACCGGCGGCGCGGCAGGCTCACCCGCGAACAACTCTTCAGCATCCTCCTGGCGGGCGACTTCGATCCCAGCCTGCGGGCCGCGTTCCCCGGCGCGGTGAAGGCGGCGCTGCGAGGTGACGCGGCGGTGCTGCTGCGGCTGAAGCGGCGCGCCTTCGCGCTCGACGGCCAGCCGCCCCCGCCGCGCTCGCTCAGCTCGGGCCTCTACGCGGCCACCACCTGCGAGGAGGTGCACTTCCCCTGGCGGCGAGAGACCCCACCTGATCCGCGCCAGCGCATGGCCCAGGCGGACGCCGCCGCGGCGGCCCAGCCCGACTCGGCCTTCTACCCCTTCGACCGGCACACGGCGCTCGGCACCGACCTGCTCTCGCTGTGCGACCGCTGGCCCAACGCGCGGGCCGAGCCCGGCAACGGGCCGGGGCCGGTGCCCGACGTGCCGGTGCTGCTGCTTGAGGGCCAGGACGACCTGCGCACGCCGGTCGAGAACGCCCGGCGCGTTGCGGCGGGGTTCCCGCACGCCTCGCTCCTGGTGGCGCGGGCAACGGGCCACTCGGTGCTGGGCTCCGACGCCTCGCCCTGCAGCCAGCGCGCCTTCTCGGCCTTCTTCCTGGGCCGCCCGGTGAACACGCACTGCCACGGGGCTCGGCGCGACTTCCGGCCGACGCCGCCCCCGCCGACGTCGATCCGGCACGTGCGGCCGCTGGGCGCCAGGGGCTTGCGCGGGCGCGCGCTGGGTGCGCTGGCGCTCACCCTCAGGGACGTGGCCGACGACTCGCTGACGGCGTTCATCCTCAACGCGACCAACTTCGACCTGGCGCGCGGCGGCGGTCTGCGGGGCGGCCGCTACCGCGTGGACGGGGACGGCAAGGTCACGATGCACGCGATCGAGTACGTGCCGGGCGTCAGGGTCAGCGGGCAGATCGCCCGCTTCGGCGAGAGCAAGCAGCACGGACTCCTGCACGTGGGTGGCCGCGCCTCACCCGACGGCGTGCTGCGCCTGCGAGGAAACCGCGTCCACGGCCGGCTGGGTGGCCGCCGCGTGCGCGCGCGGCTGAGGGCCTCGGCGGCGGCACGCGTCTCGGCCGCCGGGCTGCCGGCCCCGCGCTAGCCCGCGCGGCCCACCACGACCTGGGCGCCTCGCTCCGGGATCAGAGTGATCAGGCGGCGCGAGATGCGCTCAGAGCGCGGATCGGCCGGGGTCAGCTGCAGGCGGGCGGCGATCGTCTCCAGCACGACCTTCATCTCGAAGATCGCGAAGGTGGCGCCCAGGCAGCGGCGCACCCCGCCGCCGAAGGGGATCCATGTGTAGGTGCCGGCCTGCTGCTCGAGGAAGCGCTCCGGGCGGAAGCGGGTGGGCTCCGGATAGACATCGGGGCGGCGGTGCATCAGGTAGATGCAGGGGGCCACGGCAACGCCGGCCGGCAGCTCGCGGCCGCCGATCTCCAGCGGCTCGGTAAGGCGGCGCAGGACGATCGGGAGGACCGGCCGCAGCCGCAGCGTCTCCTTGACCACGGCGTCGAGGTACTCCTCGTCCCCCGAGGCCAGCCGCTCCAGCTTCTCGGGGTGGCGCACGAGGCGCTCGACCGCCCACGACAGCGCGGTCGCGGTGGTCTCGTGGCCCGCCACCAGCAGCGTCATCAGCTCGTCGCGCAGCTCCTTGTCGCTCATGCCGCTGCCGTCCTCGTAGCGCGCCTGGAGCAGCATCGAGAGCACGTCGTCGCGCTCGGCCAGATCCGGCGCCGAGCGGCGCTCGCGGATCTCCTCGAAGAGCAGCTCGTCGGCCCGGTCGCGGACGCGGGTGAAGCTGCGGATGTGCTCCAGGCGCGACGGGCCGAGCATGGCCACCACCATCAGCCGGCGCGGGTCGCTGCCCCACTCGAGCAGCTCGCGCAGAGCCGAGCGCAGCGCGGCCAGCCGCTCGCCCTCGCTCACCCCGAACACCGTGCGGACGATCACCTCGAGCGTGATCGCCTGCATGCGCGGCCACAGCTCGAGCGGATCGCCCCGCGGCCAGCGCTCGAGCTCCGCCTCGGTGACCGAGGTCATCACGTCGCGGTAGGCCCGCATGCGCTCACCGTGGAAGGGGGGCAGCATCAGCTTGCGCTGGCGCATGTGGGGGTCCTCGTCCAGCAGCAGCACCGAGTTCTGACCGAGCAGCGGCATCAGCACCTGGTTGCCCTCGCCGGCGTGCAGCAGGCGCGGGTCGCCAGTGAACACCTGCTTCACGGCATCCGGGTGGGTTACGAAGACCCAGGTGCCCTCGGACGCGATCTTCAAGGTGAACATGTCGCCGTAGCGGCGCTGGCAGCGCTCCATGAACGGCCCGGGGCGGAAACCCCAGCCGAGCGTCTGCAGCGGGCGGGGGTAGGGCGGGCCCGGCGGCAGCGAGGGCGCCACTACGCGAGCCTCCGCCCGAGCAGCT
>DAIMGB010000061.1:662-8337 GCA_036724195.1 Thermoleophilaceae bacterium | reverse complement strand
CTCTCCTCTTCCCCACCGGCTTCGCCGCCAACCTGGGCACGGTCGCCGCGCTCGCCTGGGACCTCGCGCACGCACAGCCCAAGCGGGTCGCGGATCACGAGCAGGCCCGGGTCGAGCTTTCGCCGGCCGCGGCGCTCGAAGCGCACGTTGATCCGCACCCGCCGCAGCCGGCGCCCGCCAACCGGAACGGGCCAGCCGAGCAGCGGATCGAGCAGCTCTCCACCGGGTGGCGGCAGGCTCCCCGACTGCAGCTCGATGCGCAGCGGGTAGGGCTGGTTCTCCGCCACCGTAGGGGGCCCCGGGCGCCGCGTCAGGCGGGCCCCCCGCGCGGCCAGCAGCACCCAGCCGGTGGACACGACCGCCAGCGCGGTCAGGGCCACGCCGGGTAGGTAGAGCGAGGGGCTGTCGAAGGTCGCGGCGGCCAGGCAGAGCGCCACGCCCAGGCAGGCTGTGGCGACCGCCCTCCTCACGCGCGCGCTCGCCTCACCACGCCGGCACGCGCTCGAGCGCGTCGCGGACGATCGAGGCGCGATCCTCGCCCGGAGCGTCGGGAGCGAGCAGCAGGCGGTGGGTCAGCACGGCGGGAGCCAGGGCCTGGACGTCGTCGGGCAGCGCGTGGTCACGGCCCTCGAGCGCCGCCAGCGCCTTGGCGGCCCTGAACAGCATCAGGCCGGCGCGCGGGCTGGCGCCGAGCTCCACGCGCGCGTCGCCGCGCGTCGCGTCGATCACGCCGACCACGTAGCGCCGCAGTGCTTCGCTGCCGTGCACGGCGGTGGCGGCCTTCTGGGCCGCCAGCACCTCGCCGACCTCGGTGACCGGAGCCAGCTCGAGCACGCGGTCGCTCTGGGCGTGCGCCGCCAGCATGTCCGCCTCGGCCTCGATGGTCGGGTAGCCAAGCGACACGCGCACCATGAAGCGGTCCAGCTGGGCCTCCGGCAACGGGTAGGTGCCCTCGTACTCGACAGGGTTCTGGGTGGCCAGCACGATGAACGGGCGGGCGATCTCGTGGGTGTGCTTGTCCACGGTGACGTGCCGCTCCTGCATGCACTCGAGCAGGCCCGACTGCGTCTTCGGCGAGGCCCGGTTCACCTCGTCCACCAGCACGACGTTGGCGAACACCGGGCCGGGCCGGAACTCGAAGCGGTTCTCGCGCTGGTTGAACACGTTGGTGCCCACCACGTCGGCGGGCAGCAGGTCCGCGGTGCACTGCACGCGGGCGTACTCGGCGTCCACCGAGCGCGCCAGCGCACGCGCCAGCGCGGTCTTGCCGACGCCCGGGTAGTCCTCGATCAGCACGTGGCCCTCGGCGATCAGCGCCACCATCACGTCGCGCAGCACGTGGTCGGGCGCCTTGACGGCGCGGGCCACGTTCTCACGCAGGCGGGCACCCAGCTCAGCGACTGCCGGTGGATCCAGCTCCGGGACCGTGGCCATGCCGTTCCATGGTAGGGGTCGCAACAAGGCGCCCCGACACTTGGCGCGTCAGGCCTGCGTGGGCTCTTCGCTACGGGTGAGCTCGCGCACCGCGGCCTCGGGATCCCCGGCGCGCATGAGCGTCTCGCCCACCAGCACCGCGTCCACACCCGCCTCTTCGAGCTCCTCGATCTGCTCGCGGTCGCGAATGCCCGACTCCGACACCACGGTCTTGCCGGCTGGCACGTCGGCGAGCAGGTCGTAGGTGCGCTGGAGGTCCACGCTGAAGTCGGCCAGGTCGCGGTTGTTCACACCGATCACGTCGGCGTCCAGCTCGAGTGCCCGGTCGAGCTCCTCGGGGAGGGAGACCTCCACGACCGCGTCGAGGTCGAGATCGCCGGCGAGCGCGTGCAGCTCGGCCAGGTCGCGGTCGTCGAGCGACGCGACCACGAGCAGCACGGCGTCCGCGCCCTCCGCCTTGGCCTCGTAGAGCTGGTAGGGGTCGACCGTGAAGTCCTTTCGCAGCAGCGGCACGTCGCAGGCTTGGCGTGCCTCGCGCAGGTCGGCGAGAGAGCCGCCGAAATGCTCCTCCTCGGTGAGCACCGAGATCGCCGCGGCGCCGCCGCGCTCGTAGGCGAGCACGATCTCGCTCACGCTCGCCCCTTCGCGGATCGTTCCAGCGGACGGCGAGCGGCGCTTGTACTCCGCGATCAACGAGGTGCCCGGCCGCGACAGCGCCTCGGCGAACGGCCGCCCCTCGCGCGGCGCGCCGATCTCGCGCTCGAGCTCCTCGAGGGAACGCTCGCGCTTGCGCCGCTCTACCGAGCGGTGGGTCGCCTGCACCAGCTGCTCCAGGCGGGGCGAGCTCACTGCGCCTCCGCCAGCTCGCCGCTTCGCTCGATCAGGCGGTCGAGCAGCTCGCCGGCCGCGCCGGAGTCGAGCGCCTGCTCGGCCTGGCCCACGCCTTCGGAGATCGAGTCCGCGTGGCCGCCCACGTACAGCGCCGCGCCGGCGTTCAGCACGGCCATCGAGCGCTCCGGGCCGGCGGCGCCGGCGAAGATCCGGCGCACGACCTCTGCGTTCTGGTCCGGGGTCCCGGCGCCCACGGCGCCGTTCTCCACCGGCTTGAGCCCCGCCTGCTCCGGGGTGAGCTCGTAGCTGTCGATCTTCCCGCCCTTCAGCTCCACCACCCGCGTCGAACCCGACGCGCTCAACTCGTCGAGGCCATCGGCGCTCGACACTACCAGCGCCCTCTCGGTGCCCAGCTCCGCCAGCGCCGCGGCGATCGTCTCCAGGTAGCTCGGGTCGGACACGCCGATCACCTGCCTCGTCGCGCCCGCCGGGTTGGTGAGCGGGCCGAGGAAGTTGAAGATCGTGCGCACGGCCAGCTCCTTGCGCACCGGCACGACATAGCGCATCGCCAGGTGGAAGTGGGGAGCGAACATGAAGCCGAAGCCGAGCTCGCGGATGCACGTGGCCACCGCGTCCGGGCCCAGCTCGATCCGCACGCCGAGCGCCTCCAGCACGTCGGCCGAGCCGCACTGGCTCGTGGCCGAGCGGTTGCCGTGCTTGGCAATCCTTGCCCCCGCGCCGGCGGCGATCAGCGCCGCGGTGGTGGACACGTTGAAGGTGGGCGCCCCGCCGCCGGTGCCCGCGGTGTCCACGAGGCCGTCGCCGGCGTCGACCTGCACGGCCAGCGTGCGCATCGTGCGCGCCAGCCCAGCGATCTCCGCCACGGTCTCGCCCTTCGTGCGCAGCGCGATCATGAAGGCGCCGGCCTGGGCCTCGGAGGCGCGGCCCTCCATCACCTCGTGCAGCACCTGCGAGGCCTCCGCCGCCGACAGGTCCGCGCCACCTGCCACGCGGTCGATCGCCTTTGTGAGCACGTCGTTAGGCATTGGGCGAGAGGAAGTTCGCGAGCAGCGCCTTGCCCTCGCCCGTGAGCACGGACTCCGGGTGGAACTGCACGCCCTCCGCGGGCAGCTCGGAGTGGCGCAGGCCCATGATCACGTCGCCCGAGCGCGCCGAGACCTCCAGCGCCTCAGGCAGGTCGGGGTCGACCACGAGCGAGTGGTAGCGACCGGCCACAAGCGGTGTTTCGAGACCCTTGAAGATCGTCCTGCCGTCGTGCTCGACCTCCGCTGTCTTGCCGTGAACCGGCCGGCCGCGCACGACCTTGCCCCCGAAGGCCGCCGCCAGCGCCTGATGGCCCAGGCAGACGCCCAGGACCGGGGTGCCCGCTTCCGCGAAGCGGCGGATGGCCTCGATCGACTGGCCCGCGTCCTCCGGGCCGCACGGGCCGGGCGACACGATCACGTGCTCGGCGCGGCGCTCGAGCAGGCCGTCGGCGTCGTTGCGAACCACCTCGGGCTCGGCGCCCAGCTCGCCCAGGTACTGGACGAGGTTGTAGGTGAAGGAGTCGTAGTTGTCGATCACCAGCACGGACGCCCGCACGGAAGCAGCCGGCTCGGCCGGCTGCGCACCGACCCCTTTCACGACCAGTCCCCCTGCTCGCAGGCGAGCTTGATCGCCTCGAGCACGGCGCCGGCCTTCGCCTCGGTCTCGCGCGTCTCGTAGTCGGCCTCCGAGTCGGCCACGATTCCCGCGCCGGCCTGCACGTGGACGCGGCCGTCCTTGACGAGCGCCGAGCGGATGTAGATGCAGGTGTCGAGCTCGCCCGTGTAGCTCAGGTAGCCCACGGCGCCGCCGTAGGGGCCGCGCTTGGCGGGCTCCAGCTCGTCGATGATCTGCATGGCGCGGATCTTGGGCGCGCCGGACAGCGTGCCCGCGGGCAGCGACGCCTCCAGCGCGTCCATCGGGCTCACGCCCTCGCGCAGGCGGCCGGCCACGCGGGAGACGATGTGGATCACGTGCGAGTAGGTCTCCACGGCCATCATCTCCTCGACCTCGACGCTGCCGAACTCGCACACCCGGCCGAGGTCGTTGCGCCCCAGGTCCACCAGCATCACGTGCTCGGCGCGCTCCTTCTCGTCGGCCAGCAGCTCGCGCGCCCGCTCGAGGTCGGCCTCGGGCGAGTCCGCGCGCGGGCGCGTGCCGGCGATCGGCCGCTGCTCCCCGCGCCGCCCCGACACCTTCACGAGCGACTCGGGCGACGCGCCGGCGATCTCGAAGTCCTCGAAGTCCAGGAAGTACATGTAGGGGCTCGGGTTGACGGTGCGCAGCCCGCGGTAGATCGAGAACGCCTCCACCGGGCAGTCGCCGCTCCAGCGTTGGCTCGGCACCACCTGGTAGACGTCGCCCGCACGGATGTACTCCTTCGCGCGCTCGACCGCGGCCGCGTAGCCGTCCGATCCGATGTCGGACTCGAGCCGCGGCGGCTCGCAGCGCGCGGCGCGCGAGCGCGGCACCGGGCCGGCCAGCCGCTCGAGCGCGTCGGCGATCGCCGCCGCCGCCTCGCGGTAGGAGCGCTCGAGGTCGTCCTCGGTCGAGACGTTGGCCAGCACCGTGACCTCGTGGCGCAGGTGGTCGAAGGCCAGCATCAGGTCGGTGACCATCAGCGCCAGGTCGGGCACGCCGACCGGGTCGTTGTTCGGCTCGCCGACGGTGGGCTCGGCGCTGCACACGAGGTCGTAGCCGAACAGCCCCACCGCGCCGCCCGCGAACGGCGGCAACCCGTCGAGCTGCGCCACCTCGTGCCGGCTGAGCTCCTCGGCCACGGCGGCGTACGGGTTCGGGTGGTCGCCCAGGCTCATGCGGATCACCGAGCGCGGCCGGAAGCCGAGGAACGACCAGCGCCCCACGCGCTGCCCCTGCTCGGCCGACTCCAGCAGGAACGACGGGCCGTCGCCGCGGAGCTTCAGGTAGGCGGACACCGGGGTCTCGGTGTCGGCCACGAACGTGTGGCGCAGCGGCACCAGGCCGTGGTCGCGCGCCAGCTCACGCACCTCGTCGAGGCTGGGCGTCAATTCCAGCTCGGCCGGGTCAGCGGCGACGGGCATTGAGCACCTCGTAGGCGTCGCTCGCGCTGAGCCCGCGCGAAGCCAGCAGCACGTCGAGGTGGTAGAGCACGTCAGCGGCCTCCTCGGCCACGCGTTCGTCGCTCTCGTCACCCGCGGCTCGGGCAACCTCCTCGGCCTCCTCGCGCAGCTTTTCGCCGATCCGCGGCGGGTCCGCCAGCAGCTCCGCGGTGTAGCTGCCCTCGGGCGCTCCGTCACGCCGCGCGGCCACCACGCGCTCGAGCGCGGGCAGCGCCTCGTGCGGGACCGCGCTCAGGTCGCCGTTGTGGAAGCAGCTGCGCTCGCCGGTGTGACAGGCGGGGCCGGCCGGCTCGACCAGGGCCAGCAGCGCGTCGCCGTCGCAGTCGATCCGCAGCGCCTTCAGGCGCATCACGTTCCCCGAGGTCTCCCCCTTGTGCCACAGCTCGCCCCGCGAGCGGCTCCAGAAGTGCACCTCACCGGTCTCGCGAGTGCGCTCGAGCGCCTCCTCGTTCATGTAGGCGAGCGTGAGCACCTCCCCGGTCCGCGCGTCCTGCATCACGCACGGCACGAGGCCCTGGCTGTCGAAGGCGATCTCCATCTGGCCCGCGATTGTGGCAGTCAGCCGCTGGGCGCCCGGTTCGTGCGCCGTCTGCGATCCACCGTCGCGTGGCCCGAGGCCTGGCAGCCCAGGTTGCCCACGGCGGTGGCCCTGGCCGCCGAGATCGAGACGGTGGCCACGTCCGCCTGCGCCTCGGTCGCGACTCCGAGCTGCCAGTGCTGCACAAGCACGCCGCCCTTCGCGCGCGGAGCCAGGCCCTGACCTGGGTCCAGGAACGCCGAGCGCACGCGGCCGGTGCCGTCCACGGTGGCGTGCAACGTCGCGGCGCCGCCGGCGCGGAAGCCAACCTTCGGCAGGCCGCGCGCGCAGCTCACGCTGAACGAGCCCATCCCGCGGATCGACAGCAGGTGGACCGAGCCGTCGCCGCGGCCTACGAGCGGCGCGTTGGCGAACGAGGCGTGGCGCGGCGGAGCGGCGCCGGTGCGCTCCGTGGCGGAGTCGCTGCAGCCGGCCGCAAGCACGCCTGCGGCGGCGAGCACGGCCACGGGCGCCTTCCTTCCCACCGGCCGATCATCTCACTCGATTCCCAGCCGGTCCAGCAGCCCTTCGTCGCGGCGCCAGCCCTTGCGCACGCGCACGCTCAGGTCCAGGTGCACGCGGCGGCCCAGGACGCCCTCGATCTGGGGGCGGGCCGCGCTGCCGATCGCCTTGATCATCTTTCCGCCGGAGCCGATCAGGATGCCCTTCTGGGACTCACTCTCCGCCCACACCCGGCCGACCAGCACGAGCATCCCGTCCTCGTTCTCCTCGAGCTCGTCCAGCTCCACCTCCACCGCGTGGGGCACCTCCTCGCGGGTCCGGAGCAGCACCTGCTCGCGCACCAGCTCGGCCAGCTGGACGCGCTGGGGCAGGTCGCTCTTGTCCTCGGGCGGGTATAGGAAGGGGCCCTCCGGGACGAGGCCCGCGAGGTGGGCGGTCAGCTCCTCGACGCCCGTGCCCTTCAGGGCGCTGATCGGGAACACCTCGTCGCCAACGTTCAGCGCGGCCGCGGCGGTCAGCGCGTCGAGCGTTCGGGCGCGGCTCAGGCGGTCGATCTTGTTCACGGCGGTGACCGCCGGGACGCGCGAGCTGCGGAGGGTGTGCGCGATGAAGCGGTCGCCCGCGCCGATCTCCTGCTCGCCGTTCAGCATGAAAAGCGCCGCGTCGGCGTCGCCAAGGGCGCGCAGCACGCCGCGCTGCATGCGCTCGGTCATCGTGTCGCGCGGGCGCTGCATCCCCGGCAGGTCCACCAGCACCAGCTGCCAGTCGTCGCGGGTGGCGATGCCGCGGATCTCGCGCCGGGTGGTCTGCGGCTTGTCGGACACGATCGCCACCTTGTCGCCCACCATGGCGTTCACGAGCGTGGACTTGCCCGCGTTCGGGCGGCCGGCCAGCGCCACGAAGCCCGAGCGGGTGCTCACAGCCGCTCCATGATCTCGTCCTGCAGCGCCAGCATCTCGCCGCCGTCGGACTCGTGGTCGTAGCCGCACAGGTGCAGCACGCCGTGCACCACCGCCTCGCTCAGGTCTTCTGTGTGCTCGGGGCAGATCACCACGTCGCCGAGCTCGCGCGGACCGCTCGCTGGAGCGGCCTCGTCCACCGGGAACGAGAGCACGTCGGTGGGTGAGTCGATATCGCGGTGCTCGCGGTTCAGCTCGCGGATCCGCTCCTCGCCCACGAGCGCCAGCGCCAGGTGGCCGTCCTCGACACCGGCGGCCGCGAGCGC
>DAIMGB010000061.1:0-652 GCA_036724195.1 Thermoleophilaceae bacterium | reverse complement strand
CCTCTCCGGCGCGTCGATCAGGTCCAGCTCGATCAGCGTTGGCCGCGGCGCGCGGCGCGCTCGCTGAGGGCGGGCGCCTGCTTCTCCGCGTACTCGTTGTAGGCGGCCACGATCCGCTGCACGAGCTTGTGGCGGACCACGTCCTCGCCGCCGAAGCGCACGAACTCGATGCCCTCGACCTCGCCCAGCACGTCGCTGATCACCATCAGGCCCGAGCGCTGGTCGGACGGCAGGTCGATCTGGGTGACGTCGCCGGTCACGACCATCTTCGAGTTGAACCCCAGCCGGGTCATGAACATCTTCATCTGCTCGGGGCTGGTGTTCTGGGCCTCGTCGAGGATGATGAACGAGTCGTTCAGAGTTCTTCCGCGCATGAACGCCAGCGGCGCCACCTCGATCACGCCGCGCTCCAGGTGCTGGTTCACGCGCTCTGGCTCGAGCATGTCGTAGAGGGCGTCGAAGAGCGGGCGCAGGTAGGGGTCGACCTTGGCCATCACGTCACCGGGCAGGAAGCCCAGCCGCTCGCCGGCCTCGACCGCGGGGCGCGTGAGCACGATGCGGTTGACCTCGCGGCGCGACAGGGCCGCCACGGCCATCGCCACGGCCAGGAAGGACTTGCCGGTGCCGGCGGGGCCGATGCCCACCGTGACCG
>DAIMGB010000060.1:0-8341 GCA_036724195.1 Thermoleophilaceae bacterium | reverse complement strand
CGATGGGCGACGCCCGGGACGCGCTCGGCCAGATCGCGTCGGCCGCCCGCAAGAGCGACCCTCAGGCCGCGCGCCGCGCGACGATCCAGCTGGTGGCCGCCTCGGGCGACCTGCGCTCCGCTCGCCTGCGCCTGGCGCGCGCCGTCGCGCTGAAGTAGCTAGAGCCGCCGCTCGACGGAGCGGACCTTGTCGTCGAGCGTCTGGTCCGGCCGGTCGCGGCGCTCGTCGAGCTTGAGGACCGTGTACACGCGCGGGATTCCCTGGTCGAACGGGATCGCGTGCAGCTCGCCCACGACGGCGAGGATGTCATCGGTGCTGCCCTCCAGCTCTGTGCCCATCGGGTGGAGCCGGTAGCCCACCCGGCTCTGGGCCGCGAGGTGGCGCTGAATCGCGGCGATGTATTCGCTGGCGGACACGTCCGGTCGCCCCAGGGCCAGCACGGTCAGGTCGGCGGTCGCCATTCCCTCAGGCTAGCCGCGCCGCCTCGCAGCAGTGGCGCGGCGCGGTAGCGCTCCTCGCGGCGCTCCTCCCAGAGCGCGTCGAGCACCGCCAGCACGTGGTCCAGGCCGACCGTCTCGCTCCATGCCACCGGCCCGCGCGGGTGGTTCAGGCCCAGCGTCATGCCGTCGTCTATGTCCTCCGCCGAGCCCACGCCCTCGCCCAGCGCGAACGCCGCCTCGTTCACCAGCTGGCACACGATCCGGCCCAGCACCAGGCCCGGCGCGTCGCCCACCCACTCGGTGTGCAGGCCGATGCTCTGGAAGAAGCCCTCCGCCGGGCCGTCCCTGCGGCCGGTCAGCTCGACCAGGGACGAGCCGGGCAGCAGGTGGAAGCCCACGCCGTCGGGGCGGCTCGAAAGCGCCAGGCTGGAGCCGGCGCACAGCACCAGGCAGGCGCCGCCCTCGAGGTCGATCATCGTCTCGGGCCCCTCGCCTTCGACGGTCTCGTAGCCCGCGGCGCGGCAGCGCTCGCGCAGCTCCTCCACCAATGGGCCGGCGCCGTGCACCACCACCGGGCGGCGGTTGCCGCCGCTGGGCTCCAGCGGCTCCTCCGGGGAACCTCGGTGGTGTAGCCGTTTTCCGGTCTCCTTTTTTTCGTACTCGTACCAGCCGCGGCCGGTCTTGCGGCCCAGGCGCCCCGCGGCCACCATCCGGGCCTGCAGCGCGCTGGGCTTCCAGCGCGGCTCGCCGAAGGACAGCTCGGTGAACGACTTGGCCACCTCGAAGCCAACGTCGATTCCCACCAGGTCCATCAGCTCGAACGGCCCCATGCGAAAGCCGCCGCCCAGTCGCACGATGCGGTCCACCTGCTCGGGCGTGGCCAGGCGCTCCTGCACCAGCCGCAGCGCCTCCGCGTTGAACGGGCGCCCGCAGCGGTTCACCAGGAAGCCGGGGCCGTCGGCGGCCAGGATCACCCGCTTGCCCATCGCCTCGCCCACCTCGGTGGCCAGCGACACCGCGCGGTCGCCGCTCTGGTCGGCACGGATCACTTCGAGCAGCTCCATCAGCGGCGGCGGGTTGAAGAAGTGCATGCCCACGACGTTCTCGGGATTCGCGGCCGCGCTCGCCAGCCCGGTCACGGTAATCGAGGAGGTGTTGCTGGCGAGCACGGCGTCGTCGCCGCAGACCTCCGAGAGCCGCCCGAACAGCTCGCGCTTGAGGTCGCTGCGCTCGGGCGCCGCCTCGATCACGAGGTCGCACCCGGCCAGGCCCTCGAGCTCCTGCACCGGCTCGAGCAGGTCGGCCGCGCCGGCGTCGGCACGGCCCTTCTCGGCCCACTTCGCCAGGCCCTTGCGTACGTTCTCCGCGCCGCGCTCGAGCGCCTCGGGCACCGGGTCGTGCAGCAGCGTGGGCATCCCGGCCGCGCAGCCGAGCTGCGCAATCCCGGCGCCCATCGTGCCGGCGCCCACTACGCCGAGCGTGGTCACCGGCCCTGGAAGTCCGGCTTTCGCTTCTCGAGGAACGCGCGCATTCCCTCCACGCGATCCTCGGTGGCCATCGCCAGCTCGTAGAGGCGCCGCTCCTGGTCGAGTCCGGCGCTCAGCGGCGTCTCTTCGGCGGCCAGCACGGCCTGCTTGCCCAGGCGCACAGCCAGCGGCGGGCGGCGGGACACCACGCCGGCCAGCTCGATCGCCTTGTCGAGCCACTCCTTCTTGCCGTGCACCTGGTTCACGATCCCGAAGCGCTGCGCGTGCTCGGCCGAGATGCGCCGGCCGGTGAGCACCAGCTCCATCGTCCGCTGCTTGCCGATCACGCGCGCCAGCCGCTGGGTGCCGCCGCCGCCGGGGATGATTCCGAGCATGATCTCCGGCTGGCCGAACTCGGCGGTCTCGGACGCAACGATCATGTCGCAGCTCAGCGCCAGCTCGCAGCCGCCGCCGAGCGCGTAGCCCGACACGGCCGCGATCGTTGGCGTCCTGACGGCGGCCAGCCGCGGCCAGAAGCTCGCCGACGGGCTCGTGAGCACGTCCTGGAACGAGCGCTCCGCCATCGCGCCGATGTCGGCGCCGGCCGCGAACACCTCGTCGCTGCCGGCGATCACGATGCAGCGGATGTCGGGGTCTTCGTCCCACGCCTCGACGATCCCGGCCAGCTCCTCCATCAGCTCGGCCGAGAGCGCGTTGCGCGCCTCGGGCCGGTCGAGCCGCGCGATGCCTACGGCGTCCTGTGTCTCGGCGGCGACGAGCGCCATCAGGTCATCGCGTCGATGCCAGTCGCGGCGCGCCCGATGATCAGCTTGTGGATCTGCGACGTGCCCTCGTAGAGGGTCGTGACGCGGGCGTCGCGCAGGTAGCGCTCCACCGGGTAGTCGTCCACGTAGCCGGAGCCGCCGTGCACCTGGATCGCCTTGTTGGCGCAGTCCACCGCGGCCTCGGTCGCGTAGAGCTTCGCTATCGAGGTCTCGGTGGTGTTCGGCTTACCGGTGTCCTTCAGCCAGCCGGCGCGCCACACCAGGGCGCGCGCCGCCTCGGTCTGCACCACCTGGTCGGCGATCAGCTCCTGCACGAGCTGGAAGGCGGCGATCGGCCGGTCGAACTGCCTGCGCTCCTTCGCGTAGCTCACGGAGGCGGTCACCGAGCCCTGGCAGATGCCCACGCAGCCGGCGGCCACGCTGAAGCGGCCCGAGTCGAGCGCGCTCATGGCGATCTTGAAGCCCTCGCCGACCTCGCCCATCAGCGCCTCGTCGCCCACCTCGACCCCGTCAAGCGACAGCTCGGCGGTGTCCGAGCCGCGCAGGCCAAGCTTGCCGTGGATCTCGCTGGAGGAGAAGCCCGGCGTGTCGGTGGGCACGAGGAAGCAGGCGATGCCGCGGTGCTTCTGCTCGGGGTCGGTCTGGGCGAAGATCAGCGCGAGCTTGGCGAAGTTGCCGAGCGAGATCCACATCTTGCCGCCGGTGATCTTCCAGCCGCCGTCGGTCTTCACGGCGCGCGTCTTCAGGTTGGAGGCGTCGGAGCCGGTGTCGGGCTCGGTCAGCCCGAAGCAGCCCAGCGCCTCGCCCGAGCAGAGCTGCGGCAGCCACTGCTTCTTCTGCTCCTCGCTGCCCCAGCGCACGATTGAGGTGCACACGAGCGAGGTGACCACCGACACCACGGTGCGCATGGCCGAGCAGCCGCGCCCGACCTCCTCCACGATCAGCCCGTAGGTGCGGTAGTCCACGCCGCGCCCGCCGTACTCCTCGGGCACGATCGCGCCGAGGAAGCCGATGTCGGCGATCTTCTGCACCAGGTCGGTGTCGAAGTGCTCGTTGCGGTCGTTGTCGCGGGCCCGCGGCACGATCTCGTTGTCGGCGAAGTCCCGGGCCGTTTCGCGGACCAGCCGCTGCTCGTCAGTCAGTTCGAAGTCGATCATGCGGCGGCATTCTCCACCATCACCTGAGCGTACACTCGCGCGATGGACCAGTTCGGGGTGTTCGTCTTCGGGGCGATCATCGTGGTGGGGGTGATCTTCCTGGCCATCGGCAAGTACTACCCGGGCTCCGGCGCCGAGCAGGTGGACTGGCGGCCGACGCGCTCGCCCGAGCTGGAGGCCGAGCTCGAGCTGGACGACATCGACCAGATGATCGAGGCGCAGAACGAGCGCCGCCGCGCCAGCGGCCGCCGCGAGATCTCCGAGGCGGACGTCCAGGCGCAGCTCCAGGAGGACCAGGAGTGGCGCCGCGGGCTGCTCGACCGCATCGAGCGTGAAGGCCGCGAGAAGCGCGAGGCCCGCGAGAAGCGGCACCCCCGCCAGCGGGGCTGAGCGCTGGCGCGCGTCCTGATCGTGGGCTGCGGCTGCCGCGGCCGGGAACTGGCGAGCCGGCTCCTCGCCGCGGGGCACGCCGTGCGCGGCACGACGCGCGATCCCGCCCGCGTCGCCGAGATCGAAGCGGCCGGCGCGGAGGCCGTGGTGGCCGACCCCGACCGGCTGGGCACGCTCCTGCCCAGCATCGAGGGAATCAGCGTGATCTGCTGGCTGCTGGCCGGCGCAACGGGCGAGCCCGAGGCGGTTGCCGCCCTTCACGGCCCGCGCCTGCGCTCCCTGCTCGAGCGCCTGGTGGACGCGCCCGTGCGCGGCTTCGTCTACGAGGCGGCGGGCAGCGTGGACCCCGCGGCCCTGGACGAGGGCGCGGCGATCGTGCGCTCGGCCAGCGAGACCTTCCGGATCCCCGTGGAGATTCTCAGCGCCGATCCGGCGGATCGCGCTGTCTGGGTCGGCGAGGCGCTGGCCGCGGTGCGGAGAGTGCTGGGCGAGCGCGCCTAGACCAGCGGGAAGTCGAGCCCGGCCCAGGCCGCCAGGGCCAGCACGGCGATCATCATCACGGTGGCAAGCACGCCCGGCAGCTCGGCTGCCCGGCCGGCGACGGCGGCGGGCGTGACCGGGATGCCGAAGGGCAGCGCGGGGATGGGGGGCAGGCCGACGGCGCTGGGCAGCTCGCGCTCGTCGCGGGCCTCGGCCAGGCGCAGGGGCGCCGGGGCCGCGGGGACCGGAGCTGGGGCAGGCTCGGGCTCGCCGGCCAGGCCCGCCACCAGCCCGTCGATGGCCTGCACGAGGCGGCGCTCGTGGTCGACGCAGCGGGGGCAGTTGCGCAGGTGCACGCCGAGGCGCGCGGCGCCCACGTCGTCGAGCGGCCCGTCGAGGCGGTCGGACACCAGGCGCTCGGCCCGCTCGCACCAGCCACTGCCCGGCAGGGGCCACAGCGAGCGCCGCAGCTCCTTGCGCGCGCGGGCCAGCGCCACGGCAAGCTCCTCGGGCGATACCTCCAGCCGCGCGGCGGCCTCCTCGCGGGTGCGACCGGAGAGCGTGACGAGGGTCAGGGCGTCACGCGGGAGCGGGTCGAGCTGGGGGAGCCGTGCGGTGACGTGATCCGCGGCCGGCCCCGGCTCGACCGGACCCGCGGGATGCCTGGGTACCGGACGAAGGGGAGCTGGCTCGATCACTGCAAGGAAGATACCCCTGGGAGCGGAGAGAGAGCGAGTAGGCTAAATCCGACCCGAATTAGAACCTTTTTATTGGGAGGAGCTCCACCGTGGCGGACTATGCGAAGGACGTTCTCGTCGACACCCAGTGGGTCGAGGATCACCTGTCGGACGACTCGATTCGCATCGTCGAGGTGGACGAGAACCCGGGGCTCTACGCCGAGGCCCACATCCCGGGCGCGATCGGCTTCGACTGGAAGACCGACCTGCAGGACCAGGTCAAGCGCGACTTCCTCGGCCCCAAGGAGTTCGGCGACCTGTTCGGCGGCCGCGGCATCTCGAACGAGCACACGATCGTGCTCTACGGCGACCGCAACAACTGGTTCGCGGCGTACACGTACTGGTACCTCAAGTACTACGGCCACGACAACGTGAAGCTGGTCAACGGCCCGCGCGAGAAGTGGATCTCAGAGGGGCGCCCGACCAGCACCGACGTACCGGAGTTCGAGCCACTGACCTTCAACGCCCAGGATGGCGACGCCGCCATCCGCGCCATGCGCGACGAGGTGTTCGACGCGCTCGACCGCGACGTCGCACTGGTGGACGTGCGCTCGCCGCAGGAGTTCTCGGGCGAGCTGATCGCGATGGCCGGCTACGAGCAGGAGGGCGCTCAGCGCTCGGGCCACATCCCCGGCGCCGCGTCGGTGCCGTGGGCCCAGGCGGTGCAGGAGGACGGCACCTTCAAGTCGGCCAACGACCTGCGCGAGCTCTACGGCGCCAAGGGCGTGACCGACGGCCCCGTGATCGCCTACTGCCGCATCGGTGAGCGCTCGGCCCACACCTGGTTCGTGCTGCACGAGCTGCTCGGGCAGGACGAGGTCAAGAACTACGACGGCTCCTGGACCGAGTGGGGCAACATGGTGGGCGTCCCGATCGAGAAGGACGTCTAGATCTAGAGCAGCGGTTCCAGGCGTTCGAGCAGCAGTTGGACGATGCGGCCGGTCGCGCCCCACACGAAGTGGCCGTCCACGGTGTAGGTCGGCGTCTTGATCGGCAGGCCCTTCTTCAGCAGGCGCTGCATCTCGTGGCCGGCCACCAGCTCGGGTAGCGACAGCTCCAGCACCTGGGCCACCTCGCTCTCCTGGGGCACCCAGCTGTGGCCTGGCTCGATCAGGCCCACGAAGGAGTGGATCTTGTAGCTCGTCACGAAGGTGCCGGTGGGCGGCAGCGCCCCCACCAGCTCCACGCCCGCGGGCGCCAGGCCGATCTCCTCCTCGGCCTCGCGCAGCGCGGTCGTGCGCAGGTCCTCGTCCGGGAAGTCCTGGCGGCCGCCCGGGAACGAGATCTCCCCGCCGTGGCGGCTCAGGTCCTCGCGGCGCTCGGTGAGCACGGCCACCAGCTCGCCGCCGCGCGGGTACAGCGGGATCAGGACCGCCGCGTCCTTGCTGCCGGGCGCGTCGAGCGCGGCCGCGTCCTCCGTAGTGAGCAGCAGATCGCGCAGCTGTTCGGCCGTCGCCATCGCCATATCATCGCGAGGGTGGCTGAAGCGCTCGTCATCGTCGACTTCCAGAACGACTTCACGCCCGGCGGCGCGCTGGCCGTGGCCGAGGGCGACCGCATCGCCGGGCGGCTGAACGAGCTGGCCGCAGACCCGCGCTTCGAGCTCGTGATCGCCACGCGCGACTGGCATCCGCGCGACCACGGCTCGTTCGTGGAGCAGGGCGGCACCTGGCCCGTGCACTGCGTCCAGGACACCGAGGGCGCCGAGCTGAACGCGGCGCTCGACCGCTCGCGCCTGGACGTGGTGCTGGACAAGGGCCAGGACCCCGGTACCGAGGGGTACTCCGGCTTCGACGGCACCCAGCTCGAGCAGCTGCTGCGCGAGCGCGGGATCGACAAGCTCACCGTTGTCGGCCTGGCCACCGACTACTGCGTGAAGCACACGGCCCTCGACGCCCTGAGCGCGGGCTTCGAGGTGAGCGTGGACCGCGAGGCGGTGCGGGGGGTGGAGGTCGAGCCCGGCGACTCCGAGCGCGCCCTCGACGAGATGCGCGAGGCGGGCGCCAAGGTTTCGTGAGCCGGATGTGGGAGCGGCGCGAGCCCGCCCCGGCCGGCTAGACCAGCTCGATTTTCTCGTCGAACATGACCTCGCCCTCGAGCGTGCGATGCACCGGGCACTTGGCCGCGATCTGCATCAGCTTCTCGCGCTGGTCCTCGGGCAGCTCCTTCGGCAGGCGCACCTCCATCGTGAACTTGGTCGGCGAGCCGCGCTGGGCCGGCTCGTAGTTCACGTCCACGGCCACGTCGCCGACGTTCCAGCCCTTGCGGTCCGCGTACATCTCCATCGTGATCGCGGTGCAGGAGGCCAGGCTGGCGGCGAGCAGCTCCTGCGGGCTCGGGCCGGCGTCGTCGCCCCCCGACTCGCGCGGCTCGTCGGCCTTCAGGCGGTGCTCCCGGATCTCCAGGTCGTGAACGAGCTTGCCGTTCTCACGTCGGGCGATGGCTCTCATGCTCTCCCTTCGAAAAGCTCGGGCTCGGGCTCGTCGGCGAAGCGCGCCATAGCGAACAGCGCATCGGAGAGCCGGTTGAGGTAGGTCAGGACCGTGTCATCGGCCAGCTGGCCGCCGTGCCTTAGCGCGCTCACGCGCCGCTCGGCGCGGCGCACCGCGGAGCGCGCCACGTCAAGGCGCGCGGACAGCTCTGTGCCGCCGGGGATCACGAACTTGGGCGGCAGGTCCACGCGCTCCATGTAGCGGTCGATGTCGCTCTCCAGGCGCTCGACCATCGCGTCCGTGACCTTCGACACCCCGGGCTCCAGCCGCCCGGCCGCCTCGGGCGCGGTGGCCAGCTCGGCTCCCGCCACGAACAGCTCGTTCTGCATGCGCAGGATGTCCTCGTACAGCTCCCCGCCGCGCTCCGCGGCGGCCCGGGCCGCGCCCAGCTCCG
>DAIMGB010000059.1:0-8343 GCA_036724195.1 Thermoleophilaceae bacterium | reverse complement strand
GGAAGTAGAAGACGAACACGAACATCAGCGCGAAGCGCGAGAGCCCGTTGATGAAGGCCGCCGCGGTCGCGGTCGCGAACAGGCGGCTCTCGAAGATGGTCAGGTCGAGCATCGGCGCGCGGCCGTGGCGCTCGATGGCGACGAAGGCCGGCAGCAGCACCACGGCGGCGGCCAGTCCGCCGATCACCACGGGGTCGCTCCAGCCGGACAGCCCGCCGCGGGACACGCCCAGCACCAGCCCGGTGAGGCCGACCACGAAGGTGAGTGTGCCCCAGATGTCGAGGCCACGCGTCTCGTCGCGGGTCGAGAGCTCGCGCAGGACGAGCCCGCCCCAGATCGCGCCGGCAAGGCCGAGCGGCACGTTGAACCAGAACACCCATTGCCAATCGATCGACACGAGCGCGCCGCCCAGCACGGGCCCCAGCACGAGCCCGACGGCGGCGACCATGGTGTTGGTGCCCATGGCAAGGCCCAGCTGCTCGCGCGGGAAGGCGTCGGTCACGAGCGCGGCGGCGTTGGCGAACAGGAACGCGCCGCCCATGCCCTGGACGATGCGCCAGAGGATCAGCTCGGTGCCGTTGGCGGCGAAGCCGGCGCCCAGCGAGGCGGCGGAGAAGACGAGGAAGCCGCCGACGTAGGCCTTCTTGCGCCCGAACAGGTCGGACAGCCGGCCGGCGGTGAGCACCAGCACCGTCGAGGCGATCATGTAGGCGAGGATCACCCAGACCAGGCCCAGCACGCTGGTGTGCAGCGCGCGCTCGAGCTCGGGCAGGGCGATGATCAGCGTGCCCGAGTTGATGGTGGCGAGCAGCATCCCCATGCTGGTGCAGCTGAGGGCCCACCACTTGTAGTCGCCGCGAACCTTCACGCCCTACGACTATATTGCATCCTTACGTAAGCGTCAGGTTTGCGTCGGCGGACAGCGGGCCGCGCGCAGTGGGCAGTGCCTAGGGTTCTCCTCGTGGATGTCGATCTCTCTTCGCTGCGCTCCACCGTCGAGCACCTCGCGCGGCTCGACCGCGCGCCCTGCTCGGAGGGCGAGCACGACGCGGCCCAGTGGATCGCGGCGGAGCTCGCGCGCCAGGGCTGCGTCGCGCGGGTCGAGCCCGAGCAGGTGCACGGCAGCTTCCACACTCCGCTGGGGCTGCTCGCGCTGGCCGCCGCCGCCGGCGGCGTGGCCGCGCTGCGCGGGCACAGGCTGCTCGGAGCGCTCGCGGGCGGGCTCTCGGCCGCGTCCATGTGGGAGGACCTGAGCGGAGGCGCCCGGCGCCCGTTCCGGCGAGCACTGCCACAGGACATCTGCCACAACGTGGTGGCCGAAGCCGGAGACCGGAACGCCGAACGGACGCTCGTCGTGATGGCCCACCACGACGCCGCGCGCTCGAGCTTTCTGTTCGACGAGCGGGTGCCACGCATCGCGGTCGAGCACTTCGGCTGGTGGGTGAACCGGATCGATCGCTGGCCGCCGCTCATGGGGGTCGTGGTCGGCGCTCCGTCGCTCGTGGCCGCCGGCTCGCTGACCCGGCGGCGGCGGACGATCGCCGCCGGCACCGTCCTGGCCGCCGCCACCGCGGCGGTGATGCGCGACATGGCCCGCAACGACGTCGTGCCGGGCGCCAACGACAACCTTACGGCGGTCGCCGCGCTGGTGGAGCTGGCGCGGCAGGTGCGCGAGCGGCCTATCCCGGGCCTGCGGCTGCTGCTGGTGTCCACCGGGGCCGAGGAGGCCAACCAGGAGGGAATGCTCGCGTTCGCGGCGCGCCACTTCGGCTCGCTGCCGCGGGAGACCACCGACTTCCTCTGCCTCGAGACGATCGGCTCGCCCGAGCTCGTGCTGATCGAGGGTGAGGGCTTCCTCCGCATGCGCGACTACCCCGCCGCCACGAAGGAGCTCGTGCAGGCCTGTGCGCACGAGGCGGGGGTGCACCTGCGACGCGGCCTGCACCTCACGTTTGCCACCGACGGCCTGGTCCCGCTGCGCCACGGTTACCGGGTGGCGTCGATCGGCTCGGTGAACGAGTACCTGGTGCCGTCCAACTACCACAAGCCCACGGACACGCCCGAGAACGTGAACTTCGACTCGGTGGCGGACGCTACGCGGCTGAGCTACGCGGTGGCGGAGGAGCTGGCTTCCTCGAACGCCTTAAGCCCGTCCTCGCGGTCCCAGTAGACGCGGTACGCGGTGCACCTTCCTTCTTCTGGAAGATCTCGTACCCGTGCCGTCCCTGCCCGAGCGGCAGGTGTCGGCGGCCCAGCGCTTGACGTTCGCCTGGCCCATGCGCAGCTGCACCTGCTTGTCGAACAGGGTGAGCATCGGCAGCGGGTCCCATGCGGTCGATCCCGGCCTTCTCCATGACCTTCTCGCCGATCGCGTCGGGCAGCAGGCCCACGAGCTGGTGGGCCATCTTCGCCACCGGCGCGCCGTGAGCCTCCATGCCCACCGAGTCGATCACGGAGTCCGGCCCGCGGCCGTCGGTCATGTCCCTGAGCTTGTCGCCCAGGTCGCCGTTGTACTGCGTGTAGTCGAGCACCTCCGCGCCACGCTTGGTCGCGCGCGCCAGGCGCTCCGGCACCAGGTCCACCGAGATCACGCGGTGTCCGCGGTGCAGCGCCACGCGCGTGGCCATGTCGCCGATCGGGCCGAGGCCGAGCACACACACCGTGCCGCCGTCGGGGATGCCGGCGTACTCCACCGACTGCCAGGCGGTGGGCAGCACGTCCGAGAGGTACACGAAGCGCTCCTCGGGCGGGGCCCCTCCGGCACCTTGATGTGGGTGTACTGCGCCTGCGGCACGCGCAGGAACTCGGCCTGCCCGCCGGGTACCTCGCCATAGAGCTTCGTGTATCCGAACAACGCCGCGCCCATGCCCTGCTCGCGCACCTGCGTGGTCTCACACTGGGTCTGCAGGCCCTGGTCGCACATGTAGCAGTGGCCGCAGGACATCTGGAACGGGATCACCACGCGGTCGCCGGGCGCGATCTCGGTGACCTCGCTGCCCACCTCCTCGACGATGCCTATCGGCTCGTGCCCCAGCACGTCGCCCTCTCCCATGAACGGGCCCATCACCTCGTAGAGGTGCAGGTCCGAGCCGCAGATCGCCGTCGTGGTGATGCGAACGATCGCGTCCGTAGGCTTCTCGATCTTGGGGTCCGGGACCTCGTCGACCCGAACGTCGCGCTCTCCGTGCCAAGTAGGTGCCTTCATGTGTCGCGACTACCCGCGCCCGGTACGTAAAACAAACGACAGCGAAGGAGCGACCAGATGACTCAGGTAGCGCTGTGGGTGCACATGCAGGCGAAGGAGGGCAAGGAGGCCGACGTAGAGGAGTTCTTGAACCAGGGCCAGGCGCTCGTGGAGGAGGAGCCGGACACCACCGCGTGGTTCGCCGTGCGGCTGGGGCCGTCGAGCTTCGGCATCTTCGACGCCTTCCCGAACGAGGACGGACGGCAGGCGCACCTGAACGGCAAGGTGGCCGCCGCCCTGATGGAGAAGGCCGACGAGCTGCTGGCCGAGCCGCCCAAGATCGAGCAGATCGACGTGTTGGCCGACAAGCTCCCCGGCTAGCCTGGGCGGTCGTGAACCGCCTGCATCACTGGTACTGCAGCAGGGAGGCGTGGAAGCGCCACGTCAGGGAGGACCTGGTGCCCGCGTCGCTCGACGGCGTCGAGCTGGGCGAGGACGTGCTGGAAGTGGGACCGGGCTTCGGCCCGGCCACCGAGGTGCTGGGGCCCCGCCCCGGGCGGCTGACTGCGCTCGAGCTCGACCCCGTCCTGGCCGCCCCGCTGCGCGAGCGCTTCGCGGGGCGCGCCGAGATCGTCGAGGGCGACGGCACGGCCATGCCCTTCGCCGACGGCGCCTTCAGCGGCGCGGCCTGCTTCACGATGCTCCACCACGTGCCCAGCCCCGAGGCGCAGGACAGGCTGTTCGGCGAGGTCCGCCGCGTGCTCCGCCCCGGCGGCGTGTTCGCGGGCACCGACACCACCGGCCGGGGGCTCGGCTTCGCGCTCCTGCACATCGGCGACACCAAGGTCGTGATCGATCCGCGCGGGCTGCCGGCAAGGTTGGAGGCGGCGGGCTTCGGCGACGTGTCGGTGTCAGCCGGCGCTGACGCCGTCCGCTTCCGTGCGCGACGACCCGCCTGAGCACACCAGCTCGTCCAGCTCGTGCAGCGCGCGCTGGGCGCCCTCCACCATCGACCAGGTGTCGTCCACTTGCTCGCGGTCGGCCACGATCCCGAAGTCGATGTGATCGCGGTAGCTCAGCACGGTGATGTTCAGGCCGACTCCGTCCAGCACGGCGCTCACCGGGTAGTTCGCCAGCAGCTGGGCGCCGGCGCAGTAGAGCGGCTCGCGCGGGCCGGGAACGTTCGAGATCACCAGGTTGATCGGGGGCCGCGTGCGGCCGAGAATCCCCACCGTCGTGCGCGCGGCCAGGGCGGCCACCGCGGGCGGGATGAAGGCGGTCGCGTCGGTGAGCAGGCTGGCCGGCAGCGCGTTGTGGCGCCCCTTGGCGCTCTCCATCAGCTCGTGGCAGCGCATCACGCGCCGCAGCGGGTCGGGCTCGTTGGTGGGGATCGGCACCACCATCACCGAGATTCGGTTGCCGTAGGAGCCGGCGTCCTCCTCGCCGCGCACCGACACCGGCACCATCGCCACCAGCGGCTCCTCCGGGAGGGCGTCGCGCTCGAGCAGCCAGTCGCGCACCGTGGTCGTGGACAGCGCCACGACGACGTCGTTCACGGTGACGCCCAGCTCGTTCTTGATCGCCTTGACGCGGTCGAGCGAGACCTGGCCGAAGGAGAAGCGGCGGTGGGCTGAGATGCGGCCGTTGAAGGGTGTGCGCGGCGCGCGCGCCGAGGTCACCTCGAGGATGCCGCCGTCGTCCTCGGAGGTCAGCACCTGGCGCACGTGCGACAGCCCTTTGGACAGCGCTGGGACGGCGGGGAAGGCGTTGGCGCCGGGCAGCTCGGTCAGGTTGGGCAGTGCGCTGGGCAGCGACCGCAGCGCCCGCAGCGGCTGGCCCGGTAGCCCAATTAGCCCGCGGCCGAGCATCTCGAGCTCGCCCGGCACGCGCTCGCCGGCCGGGCCGGCGGGGGCCTCCTCGATCTCGCGGCCCTCAGGGCTGTCGTCGAGGAGGAGCATGAGGATCTCGTTGCCGGACACGCCGTCCACCAGCGAGTGGTGCACCTTGCTGAGCAGCGCCACGCGGCCTCCCTCGAGCCCGTGGATCAGGTACAGCTCCCAGAGCGGGCGGGTGCGGTCGAGCGGGCGCGCGAAGATGCGCGCCACGGTCTCGGCGGCCTGGCGGTCGTCGCCCGGCGGCGGCACAGCGGAGTCGCGGATGTGGAAGTCGAGGTCGAAGTCCGGGTCGTCGACCCAGTAGGGCAGGTCCAGGCCGAACGGCACCTGCTGGAGGCGCCAGCGAAACGGCGGCAGCAGGTGCAGGCGCTCGCCGACCGTGCGACAGATGTCCTTCAGCTCGAGCTTTCCGCCCGGGGCCGTGGACGGGTCGTAGACCGCGAAGCCGCCCACGTGCCCGTACGTGCGCGGCGTCTCGATCGCCAGGAACTGCGCATCCAGGGTGGAGAGCTGCCTCACACCTCTTCTCTCCCCCGTTTCGTCCCTAAGGGAACCCCGGGAAAGACTGGGGTCGGTTAGGGGATGTCCTCGATGGCAGAGGGGCCGCCAGAGCCGATGCTCGTCGCATGCCCAACGGCCCCCAAGGAGGACCTTCAATGAAGACCAAGCACTTCACGCTCGCCGTGGTCTGTGCGGCCACGGCCATGCTCATGCTCGACATCGCGGTGGTGAACACCGCCCTGTCGCGGATCGCCGAGGACCTGAAGACGAACCTCAGCGGCCTGCAGTGGATCGTCGACGCCTACACGCTCGCCCTGGCCAGCGCCGTGCTGACCGCCGGCGCGCTCGCCGACCGGCTCGGCCGGCGCCGCGTGTTCGCCGTCGGCCTTGCGCTGTTCACGGCCGCTTCGGCGGTCTGCGCAATGTCGGGCAGCATCGACATGCTGATCGCCTCGCGCGCGGTGCAGGGCATCGGCGCGGCGATCCTGTTCGCCGTGTCGCTCGCCCTGCTGGCTAACGCCTTCCCGGGCGAGCGCGAGCGCGCGGGCGCCCTCGCGGCGTACGGCGCCACCATCGCCGGCGCGTTCGCGATCGGCCCGGCCGTCGGCGGCGCGCTCACCAGCGGCCTCGACTGGCAGTGGATCTTCCTGATCAACGTTCCGATCGGGATCGCCTGCCTTGGCATCACGCTGACGCACGTCCAAGAGTCGCGCGACCCGGCAGCACGTCGCATCGACTGGGCCGGCCAGGGCACGCTCGCCGCGGGACTGTTCCTTCTGGTGCTGGCGCTGCTGCGCGGCAACGACCAGGGCTGGACCAGCGCCGCGATCATCACCGAGCTCGGCGCGGCCGCCGCGCTGCTCGCGGCCTTCGTGGCCGTCGAGCGCAAGGTGCGCGAGCCGATGCTCCCGCTTGGGCTTTTCCGCGTGCCCGCGTTCACGGGTGCCCAGCTGGCGGCCTTCGCCATCTCGGGCTCGTTCTTCGCGGTCTTCCTGTACGCGACGCTGTACCTGCAGCAGATCCTCGGGCTGTCGGCCATCGAGGCCGGGCTCGTCTACGTGCCGGGCACGGTCGTGATGTTCGGCGTGTCGGCCGCCACGGCCAACCTGTCGGAGAAGGTCCACCCCGGCGTGCTGGTGTCCGGCGGGCTCGCGCTCGTCTCCGCCGGCAAGCGGGCCCCCGCGCCCGCCGTCGCGCCCGCACTGGTCACCGAGGGCTGCTAGCCGAACGTCATCCTGCCGGTGCCCGGGCCCGCTTGCGGCTCGGGCACCGGCTGGGATGATGCCTTGGTGAGCACTTCCCCCGGCGTCCCCCGTCTGGGCCCGCCCCCCGAGGAGCAGGACAGGGCCGAGGCGCCGCCGAGCACGGAGCGCGTGGTGCACTTCCGCCCGCGCTCGATCCTCGTGGCGGTCGGCGTCGTGCTGGCGGTGGCGGCCGCGGTGGTCTTTCTGTTCGCGGCGCAGGCCGGCCTCACGCTGATAGCGATCTCCCTCTTCCTCGCGCTCGCGCTGAACCCGGCCGTGGAGTTCTTCCAGGCGCGGGGCATGAGCCGCGGCTCAGCGGTGGGCGCCGTGTACATCCTCGCGCTCGCCTTCTTCGCTCTGCTCGGGTTCGTGTTCGTCCCGCCGCTCGTGAAGCAGGTCGGCAACTTCATCGACGCCACCCCGGGCCTGGTGGCCGACCTCACCCGCGGGCACGGGCCGCTGGGCTTTCTGGAGACCAAGTACCACGTGGTCGAGCACGTGCGCAGCGCCACCGCGGGCAACAACGGCGGCGGCCTGACCGCCAGCGCGGCGCCGGCGCTGAGCGTGGTGAAGGGCGTGGCCACCACCCTGCTCGGCGTGGTGATCATCGCCTTCCTGACGCTGTTCATGCTGCTCGAGGGCCCCGAGTGGCGCGAGCGCACGATGGAGTTCGTGCCGGAGACCCAGCGCGCCCCGGCGGAGCGCGTCGGCGCCGGCATCTACCGGTCGGTGGGCGGCTTCGTGACCGGCAACCTGCTGGCGAGCTTCCTGGCCGGGATCGTGGCCACGGTGATCATGCTCGCCGCGGGCGTCCCCTACGCGATCCCGATCGGCCTGTTCGTGGCGATCATCGAGCTGGTGCCCTTCATCGGCCCGGCGGTGGCCACAGTGCTGGTGACCGCGGTCGCCCTCACGAAGAGCCCCATCACCGCGGTGGTCGTGTTCGGGCTGCTCATCACCTACCACGCGATCGAGGGCCACAGCCTGCGCCCGATGATCTACGGACGGGCGCTTCAGCTGTCGCCGCTCGCGGTGCTGATCGCCATCCTGCTGGGCACCGAGATCGCGGGCATCCTCGGCGCGCTCGCCGCGATCCCGGTGGCCGGATCGATCCAGGTGATCGCGGGCGAGGTGCTCGAGCGCCGCCGCGAGCACGCCGTCAGCGCCTAGCCGCTAGGGCGCGCCGAAGCGGTTCGCGTTCGCCCGCACGTTCGCGACGTAGTGCTGTGTCTCGGGCAGCAGGCCGCGCGCGCGGACAGAGTTCGGGCCCTGGTAGTAGGCGCCGATCGCGGCGTCCTCACTCCCCATCGTGCGCTCGAGGTAGTGCAGGTACAGAACGCCCGCGTTCACGTTGTCCTGGGTCGAGTACGGGTTGAGTTGGGAGGCCGCCAGGTTCTGCTGGATGAAGTCCCAGGTGCCGGGCATGATCTGCATGACGCCCCGCGCGCCCGCCGACGACACCACCGAGTTGTTGAAGCCGCTCTCCTGGTAGGCCACGCCGGTCGCGACCGAGGGCGAG
>DAIMGB010000058.1:0-8356 GCA_036724195.1 Thermoleophilaceae bacterium | reverse complement strand
GCCTCGGCTATCGGCTTCTGGAGCGAGCTGATGTCGGGCCGGATCGCGAGCCAGAAGTCGCGCTTGAGGCCCCAGCGGACGTCGACCTCGCTGTTGGCCTCGCCGTTGAAGTAGCGCCCTATCACGCCCTGGGTCGGATCCTGGGTCGGGTAGTAGTTGCGCGACGGGTGGAGCGTGAAGCGCTGCTTGCCCTTTCTCACGTCGAGCACCGCGCCCAGCGAGATCGGCGCGCCGGTGCCCGCCCGGTCGCCGCCCAGCTTGGCGGTGGGCTTGCGGTAGGTGAGGGCGTAGTCGCCGGTGTGAAAGGTCTGGCCTGGCGACAGGCGCACATCGCGCTGGTTGTGGAAGGCCGATGAGGCCGCCACGCCGAGGAACAGCACGGCGATGCCGGCGTGCACGAGATAGCCGCCGTAGCGGCGCCGGTTGCGCCCAGCGAGCTTGACCAGTGCGCGCGGCCAGGGCTCTCCGGTCACGACCCGGCGCGCCGCGGCGCCGCGCCCGAACTCCTGGGCGACGCTTGACAGCACGAAGGCCACGAAGCAGAACATGGCGAGCGAGGCGGGGCTGTCGGCCGCGTTCGTGAGGGCGAGCAGCGCGACCAGGGCGACGAGCGTGAAGAGGAGCGGCGCGACCAGCACGCGCCGCAGGCCGGACAGGGTGACGCGCCGCCAGGCGAGCATAGGGCCGATGCCCGAGAGCAGCACCAGCACGAGCGCCAGCGGCACGGTCAGGCGGTCGAACCAGGGCGGCCCCACGCTGGCCTTCTGCCCCGTGAGCGCCTCGGAGATCAGCGGGAAGAAGGTGCCCCACATGATCACGAGGGCGAGGCCCACCAGCACGAGGTTGTTCAGCAGGAAGAACGACTCACGCGACAGCAGCGAGTCGAGCCGCGCCTCCGAGCGCAGGTCGGGCAGCCGCGACAGCACGAGGGCCACCGAGAAGGCCACGACGATCCCTATGAAGACGAGGAACTGGGTGCCGATCGTGGAGGCGCCGAAGGCGTGGATCGAGTCGAGGATGCCCGAGCGCACCAGGAAGGTGCCGATCAGCGCGAACACGAAGGTGGCGCACACCAGCGACGCGTTCCAGATGCGCAGCATGCCGCGCTTCTCCTGGACCATGATCGAGTGCAGGAAGGCGGTGCCGAGGAGCCAGGGCATCAGCGAGGCGTTCTCGACGGGGTCCCAGGCCCAGTAGCCGCCCCAGCCGAGCTCGGTGTAGGACCAGAGCGCGCCCAGCATGACGCCGGTGCCCAGGAAGGTCCAGGCGATCAGCGCGAAGCGGCGCGTCGCGCGGATCCAGTCGGCGCCGGTGTTGCGGGTGATCAGCGCGCCCACGCAGAAGGCGAACGGGATCGCGAACCCGACGTAGCCCGTGTAGAGCATCGGCGGGTGGATCATCATGGCCGGGTGGCGCAGCAGCGGGTTGAGGCCAGCTCCCTCGGACGGCGGGTGCGCGAGCGTGTTGAAGGGGTTCTCCCAGCCCACCATCAGCAGCAGGAAGAAGGCCGCCACCACGCCCAGCACCGCTGTCGCGTACGGGGCGATCTCGCGCAGTGAGCGGCGGGTGAGGAACAGCACCGCGCTCGAGAACAGCGAGAGCAGGAACGCCCACAGCAGCAGCGAGCCGTCCTGTGTGGCCCACATCGCGGCGGCCTTGTAGAAGGTCGGCGTGTCCGTGGACGAGCCCTCGGCCACGATCGCGTAGTGGAAGTCCGAGCGCAGGAAGGCCGACTGCAGGATCGCCACGGCCACGATCATCAGCCCGGCCGTGGCGTAGATCGCCCGGCGCCCGGAGGTGACCCAGGCGGGGCGGCCGCCGCGCGCTCCGTACAGCGAGGCGCCCGCCGCGTACAGGGCGGTGAGCAGCCCCACGGCGAGGCAGGCGGAGCCTACGCCGGCCATCTCAGGAGCGCCGCTTGTCCTTCGTGAACTTGGACGGGCACTTGGTCACCAGCGAGTCGCGCTCGCCGACGAAGATGTGGCCGCGAAGCTCGCCCGAGACGATCACCTCGCGGCCGTCGCGGAAGGGGTCCGGCACGGCGCCGGTGTAGCTCACGGGCACCGAGCCGCTGCCGTTGCGGTCGCGGATGCGGAAGCGCAGCTCGTCCCCCTTGTGCGTCACCGAGCCGTTGACCACCTTTCCGGTGAGCTCGTAGGAGCGGCCGGGCTTCACCTGCGACGGCTTGGCGGCCTCGGTCGAGGCGCTGAAGCTGGTGTACACGAGCACTGTGGCGAGGGCTACGGCCGCGCCCAGCGCGACGATCAGCCGGAGCCTGCGCTTACGGGCGGGATCCATCGGAGCGGATTCTGGCAGGCTGCGCCTAGCGCTGGCTCGGGTGGCCCTCGCCGGGCCAGGGTGACAGCAACAGGATCAGCCGCGCGTCGCTCTTGGCCAGCACCTGGTGGCGCTCCTTCGGCGCGAAATGGGCCAGGAAGCCCGGGCCGCCGGAGCTCGACTCGCCGTTGCCGTTCAGCTCGATCTCCCCGTGGGCCACGAGCAGCCAGGCGCGCTCGTGGACCTCGTGCTCCTGTAGCTCCTCGCCAGCGGGCAGGTTGATCGCGATCACGCGCGTCTCGTCGTCCGAGCGCAGCACCTCGGGGTGGTGCGGCTCGAGGTCGAGCGAGGCGATGTCCCAGGTGTCCATGGCCCTGCATCATGCACTACCGGCGGGCCAACCAGTTCGCTCCCGGCGTGTCGGTCAGCCCGTGAGCGATCACGGACGCGAATACGGCCAGGGCGGCCAGGTTGGTGATCCGCGCGGCGCCCGGCGCCGCCGACCCCAGCACGAACAGCGAGAAGGTCATCGTGGCCACGCCCTTCGGCCCGAACCAGGCCATGAAGGCCTTCTGAGCGGTGTCGACCGCGCGGCTGCCGGCGAGCGCGGCGAACACGGCGATGGGTCGCGCCAACAGCAGCGTGAAGGCCACGATCGCCACCGCCGCCGCGCCGTCGGCGAACAGCTCGTGGAGCGTGAACAGGGAGCCGAACACCACGAACACGCCGAGCTTGACCACCTCGACGAGCTCGACCGAGCGCGTCTCGAAGGACTCGCGCACGTCCGGGCGCAGGATGCCGAACACGATCGCCCCCACGAACACCGCGATGAAGCCGTTTCCGTCCAGCAGCGTCGCGGCGGCGTAGCACGCGAAGGCGGTGCCGAGCGCGTAGAGCGCCTTCTGCTGCGTGCCGGGGCCGCCCTCGATCCCGCTGTCGCGGGGCAGCAGGCGCGCGGCGATCCACGCCACGAGGCCGCCGAACGCGAAGCCGAGCGTGACGTCCTGGATCACGAACCTCCACCAGACGAATTCGTGGCCGGACTCCAGCGCGAACGTGAAGGCGAGCACCGCCGGGAGGGCGAGGCCGTCGTTCAGCCCGGACTCGAGGTTCAGCGAGTGGCGCACGATCCGCGGCACGCGCGGGTTGGTGACCACCGACGACGAGAGCACCGGGTCGGTGGGCGAGAGCAGCGCCCCGAGCAGGAACGATGCTGTCCACGACAGGTCTGTGAGCGCGTGTGCGGCCAGCGCCACGAGCACGCACGTGAGCGGCATGGCCAGGACGAGCTTTCGCAGCGGCAGGTGCCACGCCGTCTGCAGCATCTCCTCCTCGACCTCGAGCCCGTCGCGGAACAGGATCACGATCAGCGCCACCACCGCGAGCGCCTCCACGAAGCCCGAGCTCGGGTTGAAGTCGAGCACGCCCACGCCCCCCTCCCCCAGCAGGAAGCCCGCCAGCACGAACACCGCGGGAAGCGAGAGGAAGCTGCGCCTGACCACGCCGGCCAGCAGCGCCCCGAGGATCAGCAGCCCCCCCAGCACGGCGAGGGGCTCGTCGAGCGCGCCGGCGGCCGCGATCGTGGGCACGTCCACAGGCTCTCAGACGCCGGGGCCTATCGTGGGTCGCTTCATGGCCGCCGCAACTTCAAGCGCGACGCCGTGCTTCGGGCGGGAGATGACCCGCTTCAGCGCGGCCCTCGCGCTCGCCTGCGCGACCGTCCTGGCAGTTGCCTCCGACGCAGATGCGGCGACGATGCCTCACGGCAAGACGATCGACGGCGGCTGGCAGGTGCGCGACCAGAAGAACGACCCGTCGGCGCCGCAGTCGGCCCCGCCCGAGGAGAGCGGCGGCGAGGGCGAGGCGCCGTCGGCGCCCGGCATCGGGCCGACCCAGGACCCGAGCCAGAATTTCAGCTTCCACAGCGCCACGGTGCCGAGCGTGTTCGACCCCACCCCCAGGGCGAGCCTCTACCCGGGCGAGGTGCAGCGCTACCGGCTGCGCTTCCGCGGTCCGCCCACGCCGCGCGGCTTCAGCTGGCTGGTGTCGTTCGAGGAGGTGAGGCGCGCCGCGTCGGTGTACCTGAACGGCAAGCTGCTCGGCCGCAACCTTGACCCCTACACGCCGTTCGCGTACGGGGCCAAGGGCCTCAAGCCGGGCCAGATGAACGAGCTGTTCGTGGTGGTGGACAGCCGCAAGGACCCGCGCCTCCCCGAGGGCTGGTGGAACTGGGGCGGAATCGTGCGGCCGGTGCACCTGGTCCCGGTCGCCCCGGCCTACCTGGAGGGCCTCGGCTCGATGTCCAAGGTGAGCTGCAAGAAACCGGGCAGGCGCTGCAAGGCATCGCTGCTCCTCGACGGCACGCTGCAGCGCAGCGGCAAGCGGGCGATCAACCCCGTGCTCGACGTGCGCCTGCGCGCGCCGAGCGGGCGCACGATCACGAAACGCCTGAAGCTCGGCCGCCTGCGCGGCAAGAGCCGCCGCGTGCGCCAGACCGTGAAGGTGCCGGCGCCGCAGCTCTGGTCGCCGGACAACCCGCAGCTCTACAAGGCCCGCTTCACCCTGCGTAACGGCGGGCAGCTGCAGCAGGTCGTGAGCAGGCAGGTCGGCCTTCGCTCGGTCACCGTCAAGCACGGCCGCATGTATCTGAACAACCGCCTCATCAACCTGCGCGGCGCGGCGATCCACGAGGACATGCCCGGGCACGGCGCCGCGCTCACCTCCGACGACATGGACCGGATCGTGTCCGACCTCAAGGACCTCGGCGCGAACGTCACCCGCGCGCACTACCTGCTGAACGACCGGCTGCTGACGCGCTTCGACCGCGCCGGGATCATGGTCTGGAACGAGGCGCCGATCTGGCAGCGCGACCGCCTGCTGCGCTACCCGTCGCAGCGCCGCCGCGCCTGGCTCACCGTGCGCCGCACCGTGAAGGCCGGCCGCAACCACCCGTCCGTGATCACCCACTCGGTGGCGAACGAGCTGTCGTTCACGCCCGACAGGTATCCCGGCACGCGCAGGTTCTTGGTCGACGCCTCCAAGTACGCGCGCGACCTCGACCCGACGCTGCCCGTCGCGGTGGACATCAAGGGCCGGCCGGGCTTCCCCGAGCAGTCGACCTACCGCTACTTCGACATCCTCGGGCTGAACCAGTACTTCGGCTGGTACTCGTGGGTGTCGAACTTCGACGACCTCCCCTCCTGGCTCGAGGACATGCACCAGACCTATCCCGGCAAGGCGTTCGTGATGACGGAGTTCGGCGCCGAGGGCCGTGAGGAGCTGGCCGGCGCGCCGATCGACAAGAAGGGCGGCTACGCGTTCCAGGCCATGCTGGCGGGCCGCACGCTCGACGTCGTGGACCGCACGCCGTTCCTGTCCGGGGCGATCTACTGGACCATGCGCGAGTTCCTGATCTACCCCGGCTGGACGGGCGGCGCGGGCCGTCGCGCGGCCCAATACGAGCCCAACACCCTGCACCAGAAGGGGCTGCTCACCTACGAGGGCGCGAAGAAGCCCGCCTGGCAGGTCGTGCACGACGACTACGCCCGCATTCCGCTGTATTCGCAGGCCCGCCGCTAGGGCTCGAAGAGCGCGTCCGGCTCCACGGCCACCTCGAGCAGGAACGGCTCCGTGCCGGACTCGAGCCGCGGGACCAGCTCGTCGAGCTGTGCGAGCAGCTCGACGTGCTCCTCCACGCGCCTGGCGGGGCAGCCCAGCGCATGCGCCATGGCGGCCACCTGGATCGCCTCGAAGGCGGGCCACGGCCCGGACTTGCCGGTGCGCTCCGCAAGCCGGTCCATGACGGCGTAGCGGCCGTTGGCGAGCACGACGAACAGCGCCCCGACCCGGTAGTGGGCCGCGCTCCAGAGCGATTGGATCGCGTAGAGCGAGGAGCCGTCGCCGACCACCGCCACCACCGGGCGCTCCGGCAGGGCCATGCGCAGGCCGATCGCCGCGGGCAGAGCGAAGCCGAGGCCGCCCATCGCGGCGCTCACGAAGCCCAGCGGCTGGCGAGCGGGCATGCGCGCGTGCAGCTCCGGGCGGCTCGACGGCGTCTCCTCGACCACCACGATGTTGCTCGGCAGCCGGGCCGCGAGCGCATCGAGTACGTGAGCCGCGCGCAGCGGGCTGCCCGGCGCGGGAGCGCCCAGCGCGCCTGGCGTCGAGCTCCACTCGAGTGCGCCCGGATCCGGTGAGCGCCGCGCCACCCGCTCCGCCAGCGCCTTACTGGTGGCCGCCAGGTCGGCGAGCAGCGTCAGCTCGGTGGGGCTGCGGTGGGCCTCGGCGCCGTCGTCAGTCACGAGCGCGACGCGCGCGCCCGGAGGGGCCAGCGGGCCGTCGTCGTACGGATACTGGCGGAACACCGGAGCGCCGACGACGAGGATGGCGTCGTGCGGGTCCAGCACGTGGCGAAGGCGCGCTCGGGCGGCAGGCAGGTGACCGGCGAACAGGCGGTGATCCTGCGGGAAGCCGGCTCGAGCACCGAAGGACTCCTGCCAGACGGGGCACGAGAGCCGCTCGGCCAGTTGCACGAGGGCGCTCCAGCACTCCGGGCTGTCCGCGCCCGCCCCGACCACGAGCACCGGCGACTCGGCCCCGTCCACGAGGGCGACCAGCTCGGCCACCGCCTCCGGGGCCGGTTGGCGCGACTCCACGAGGCGGGCCGGGCCGAGCAGCTCGTGCGGCTCGGGCGCCGGCGCCAGCCAGTCGTCCATCGGCACGATCACGATCGCCGGGCCGTGCTGCGTGCGGGCCTCGTGGTAGGCGCGCACGATGGCGCCGGGCACGTCCTGGGCGCGGGCCGGCTGGTTCACCCAGACCGGGTAGTCGCCGGCCAGGCCGTCGAGGCGGCCGGCCAGAAACGGCTCCTGAGCCAGGTGGCGGCGGTCCTGCTGGCCGACCACGACGAGCAGTGGAGCGCGGTTCACGCGCGCGGTCGCCAGCGCCCCGACCGCGTTTCCCAGCCCTGCCGTCGTGTGCAGCAGCACGAAGGCCGGCTCGCCGCGACCGATCGCGTAGCCGCTGGCCATGCCCACGACCGAGGCCTCGTGCAGCCCCAGCACGAACTCGAGGCCGTCGGGCAGGCCCGCCAGCAGCGGCACCTCTGTGGACCCCGGGTTCGAGAAGATCTTCGTGAGGCCGATCTCGCGCAGCGCGTCGAACGCGGCGTCGCGGACGCTGGCCCCTTGGATTTTGGGATCAGTCACCGAGCGTAGGATTCTCGTGCATGGCGGCGGGTGCGGACGCGAGCGAGCAGATCGCCCTGCAGATCCGGCACTACCTGGAACAGAAGGGGCTGCGCCCCGGCGACAGGATCGGCACCGAGACCGAACTGGCCGCCGAGTTCGGCGTGAGCCGTCCGACGCTGCGCGAGGCGCTGCGGCTGCTGGCCAGCTCGCACCTGATCCGTGTGGACCGCGGCGCAGGCGGTCGCCCACCCAGCGCCTGCGCCGTTCACCTTCAGCCAGTAGCCCAGGCTGCGCCTAGACCCCCAGCTCCTCCGACGCCATCCGCGCTCCCTCGACCCGCGCCTTGATCTTCTGCATCGCGATGTCGCGCGCGAAGTCGGGCGAGCCGTGCTTCGGCTTCTCGTCGCGGCTGAAGGGCGAGAAGCCGCAGTCGTCGGTGGCGCCCAGGCGCTCGACGGGGATGTACTTCGCCGCGGTGACCAGCAGATCGCGCACCTCCTCGGGGCTCTCGACCTCGGGGTCCAGCGGGTTGATCACACCGATGAAGCAGACCTGCGGCACGCCGCCGGCGTCGTCGCGGCTGTTCTCCCCGACGAGCTTGTAGACGTTCTCCTTGTCGTCCTCGCTGGCGCACTGGATCAGGAAGTAGCCCGCGTTCAGCTGGAACATCTTCGTGAGCAGCTTCTCGTAGGGCACTTCCTTCGAGTGCACGGAGTCGTTGTCGCCGCCCGGGCAGGTATGGATGCCGATGTTCTTGCGCTCCTCGGCCGAGAAGCGCTCGAGCACCCGGTTGTTCAGGTCGATGAACTCCTGCAGCATGTCCTTGCCGGTCCACGGGTTGCGGGAGTCGTTCTTGTTGGCCAGGCGGCCCTCGGTGAAGTCGATCGACA
>DAIMGB010000057.1:0-8391 GCA_036724195.1 Thermoleophilaceae bacterium | reverse complement strand
TCTCGCGGCCCATCAGGTAGAGCGGGAACTGCGGGCCCGGCACGTTCGTGACCACCAGGTTGAAGAAGCGCTGGCGCGACATCAGCCGCGAGGCCTGGCCCATGATCGTGGGCGGGGCGAAGCCCGACAGCTCGGTCAGCACTTGCGCGCCCACCGCCTGGCCGCCGGCCTTCAGGTCCTTGAGCCGCTCGCGCACGATGTCGAGCCGAGCCACGGGCTCCTGGCACCAGACGGGAAGCGGGGCCATCATCGCCGCCACGCGGTTGCCGAGCGCACCCTGCTCGATCTCGCTGCGCACGCTCACCGGGACCATCGCCTTCAGCTCCAGGCCGTCGGTCTGCTGGCCCCGGCGGCGCAGGTGGCGGCCCAGCGCGCCGGCCACAGTGGCCAGCACCACGTCGTTCACGGTGCCGCCCAGCTCGTTCTTGATCCCCTTGAGCTGAGCGAGGTCGGCGCGCACCCACGTGAAGCGGCGGTGTGGGCCGATGTCGGCGTTGTAGGGCGTTGAGGGAGCGGGGTTCAGGCCTGCCCAGGCCATGGCGCCGACGCCCACCGCGGCGTCGCGGGCCTCCTCGAGCACGCGGCGCGGCGCCCGGAACACGGCCCGCACCGAACGGACCACCTCGCCGGGCACCGTGGCGCGCTCCAGCAGCGCCTCGCCAAGCAGCTGGGCGCGGGAGGGCAGCGGGCGCGGAAGCCAGCGGTTACCCGGGTCCGCGGGCGCGGCGGGCTCGGGCGACACGTCGAACAGCACGGAGACGATGTCGATGCCGGAGATGCCGTCCACCAGCGCGTGGTGGGTCTTCGCGAGCAGCGCGAAGCGATCGCCCTCGAGGCCGTCCACGAGCCACAGCTCCCAGAGCGGCTTGTCGCGGTCGAGCTGCTGGGAGAACACGCGGCCCGCCAGGGCCTGCAGCTCCTCCTCGGTGCCCGGCGCGGGCAGCGCGGTGGCGCGCACGTGGTAGCGCAGGTTCAGGTGCGGGTCGTCCACCCACTTGGGCCGGCCCTGCGCGAGCGGCACGTGGGCCAGGCGCTGGCGGTAGCGCGGCACGAGGTGCAGGCGCCGCTCGATGCCCTCCAAAAGCTCGTCGTAGGGCGGCGAATCGCCCTCGAAGAGCATGACCGAGGCGACGTGCATGTGCGCGGACGCGTCCTCCAGGTGCAGGAAGGAGGCATCGAGCCCGCTGAGGCGATCTCCGGCCATCCCCTAGAAGGTATCGCGCGCGGCGTGCCTGGCCGCGGGCCACAGGGCTACCAGCCCCGGTTTCCCACGTCCGGCGGCGGTGAGTCCTGAGAAGGGTCGGGGCGCGAGGGCGATGGAGCCTGGTTTTCCTTGTACTGCTGCTTGCGTTCGGCCGCCGTCTTCTTGAGGCTGGCCATCAGCTCCGCTCGCGTCGGCGCCCGAACCTCCGGCTCTCGCTCAGGATTCATCGCTGCTTGAGGGTACCGCCTGCGTGACGGAAGTCACACAACTGGGCTTACACGTCCGTAACCTACGAACAGTTGTTCGATCCGGCCTAGCTGAGCCACCGTCCCTACTGGGGCGGGGGACGGGGGAACCACAGCCGCACTAGGCGGCAGGGGCGAATCGCCACCAATGCCGGTGGCGTAGGGCATTTGCCCGAGCCCGTCAGCTAACTCCGTAGGCAGGGGCCGGGAGAGGAGTTATCTCCGATGAGTACGCGCCGTCGCGCGCGTGCCAGCTTCCGCTTTGCGCTGCTGGCCGCGGGCCTTTGTTTGTCAGGAACCGCATACGCCGCCACCACAGGTGCGGCGGACCAGAACGCCGGGGTCACGATCGCCTCGGCCGGCAAGAGCCAGAAGGTGGCCTACGGCCGCCAGGTGAAGCTGGCCGGACGCTTCGCAAACGGCGGGAGTCGCAACGTGCGCCTCGAACAGGCGCCGGGCGACCAGGGCTGGCGCCCGGTGGCTCAGACCACCAGCGCCGGCGACGGCTCCTACGCCTTCGCCGTGCGTGCCGAGCGCTCGGGCTCCTACCGCGCCGTCAGCGAGGGGGGCACCTCCGCGCCCGAGAAGGTGACCGTCGTGGCCAGGCTCGCCGGCAAGGCCACGCGCCACGTGCGGCGCGGCTCGACCGTGCGCGTACGCGGCAGCGTGCGGCCCGCTCGCGCGGGACGCACCGTGCGCCTGCAGCGGCGCAGCGGCAGCGGCTGGAAGACCGTCGCCAGGGCCCGCACGGGCAGCGGCGGCAGCTTCCGCGCCACCTGGCACCCCACCAGCAACGGTGCCTTCCGCCTGCGGGTCAGGTTCGGGGGCGACAAGCTGAACGGCGCCGCCGGCCACACGCTGCGAAAGCGCGTGAACGTGTACCGGCCCGCGCTGGCCTCGTGGTACGGCCCCGGCCTCTACGGCGGCCACCTCGCCTGTGGCGGCACGCTCACCGCCAGCAAGCTCGGCGTGGCCAACAAGTCGCTGCCGTGCGGCACGAAGGTCACGCTGCGCTACCACGGCCGCTCGGTGACCGTGCCGGTGATCGACCGCGGGCCCTACTCGGGCGCGCGCGAGTTCGACCTCACGGCCGCCACCAAGCACAAGCTCGGCTTCGGCTCCACCGGGACGGTTTGGACCACTCGCTAGAGCGCCAGGTGTAACTGGCCCTCGGGAGGGGCGGCGGGCACGTCCCGCCGCCCCTCGTCGAGGCCGGCCACGCGCACGCCGAGCAGCCGCACGGGCTGCTCGGGCGCGAGGCGCCGCAGCAGGTCCTGGGCCACGCCCAGCACGGTGTTGAGGTCGTTCACGGGCTCGTCGAGCGAGCGCGCACGGGTGACCGTGCTGAAGTCGTCGAAGCGCACCTTGATGCCGATGGTGCGGCCGCTGCGCTCCTGGCGCGCGAGCCCCTCGCAGAGACGCGCCGAGAGGCGCTCAAGCACGGGCTCGAGCGCCTCCAGGCCGCGCAGGTCCTCGTCGAAGGTGGTCTCGCACGACTCCGACTTGGCTACCCGCACGGTCTCCAGCGGGCGCTCGTCCTCGAAGCGCGCGAGCCGCGCCAGGTGGGGCCCGAAGTTGGTCCCGAAGGAGTCGGCCAGCCGCTTCTCCGACACGTCTCGCAGCTTCGCCAGCGTGGTCACGCCGCGCGCCTCCAGCCGCTGCACCGTCTTGGGCCCGATCCCCGGGATCAGACCGGGGGAGGCCTCCGCGAAGCGCTCGCAGGCCTGGTCGCGGGTCAACACGAGGAACCCGTCCGGCTTGTCGGCGTCGGAGGCCACCTTCGCCACGAGCTTGTTCGGCCCGATTCCAATCGAGCACACGAGCCCTGTCCGCTCGCGCACCGTGGCCTTCAGCCGCAGCGCCGCGGCCCGCGGGCGGTCGAGGCCGGTAAGGTCGAGGTAGGCCTCGTCGAGCCCCACCACCTCGACGCGGTCGACTTCGCCCCTGATCACCTCCATCAGGTCCTTGGAGCGGCGCCGGTAGTGCTCGAAGTCCGGTGCCACGAACACCGCGTCGGGGCAGAGCCGCCGCGCGCGCTCGGCCGGGGTGGCCGAGAAGATGCCGAAGCGGCGCGCCTCGTAGCTCGCGGTGGTGACAACGGCCCGCGGCCCCGAGCCGGCCACCACCACGGGCAGGCCCCGCAGCTCAGGTCGCCGCTGGAGCTCTACGGATACGTAGAACGCGTCCATGTCGACGTGGGCTATCCGGCGTTCTTGCTCGGGCACACCGAGAAGATACGCCCGTGCTCAGTCGCCCCAGTGAGGGTTCAGCCGGCCTGGTGGATCGGGCGGACGAGGATCTCGTTCACGTCCACCCGCGGCGGCTGGGTGAGCGCGAACATGACCGCTCGGGCGATGTCGTCGGGCTCCAGCGCACCCTCGGGCTTGTCCTCGAAGAAGGGGGTGTCGACCATGCCCGGCTCGATGATCGTGGTCTTGATGTCGGTGTCCGCCACCTCGGCGCGCAGGGCGTGGCCCATCGCGGTGACCGCCCACTTCGTGGCCGAGTAGAGCGAGCCCGGCAGCGTGCGGCGGCCGGCGACGGAGCTCGTGAGCAGCATATGCCCGCGGTCGCCGTTCTCGCGGAAGTGCCCGAGCGCCGCGCGAATCGAGAGGGCGGCGCCCAGCACGTTGGTGTCGATCATCGACTTCCATTGCTCCACGGACTCCTCGAGGAAGCCGCGCTTGGCGCCGAAGCCGGCGTTGGCGAAGAAGGCGTCCATGCGGCCGAAGCGGTCGACGGCCGCCTTCACGAGCGCCTGCTGGTCGTCCCAGCTGGTCACGTCGCAGCGCACGGCGATCGCCTTCTCCTCGCCGCCCAGCGCCTCGGCCAGCGCCTGCAGCTTGTCCTCGGAGCGCGCCGCCAGCACCACGCGGTAGTCGAACTCCACGGCGCGGCGCGCGGTGGCCTCGCCGATGCCCGTGCTGGCGCCGGTGATCACGAGAACTTGCTGGTCGGCCATCCGCCGGGTTGTATCAAGCGGGCCCGGTTAGGCTGCGCCGCGATGAGCGCGCCCGACCCCACGCAGGCCCGCTTCACCTCCGTCGCCCGGAAGGCGGGGCACTACGAGAGCTTCTACCTGAAGGCGTGCCACCCCGCGGGCGGCCTGGGCGTGTGGATCCGCTACACGGTGCACAAGCAGCCCGGCGCCGAGCCGCTCGGCTCGCTCTGGTTCACGCTCTTCGACGCGGAGGCCGCTCGCCCGTACGCCGTGAAGGCGACGCTGCCGGGCCCGTCGGCCGGGGGAGGGGAGTGGCTGGCGATCGGCGACGCCGCGATCGGCCCGGGCCGCGCGGTGGGCGCAGCGTCCGGTGAGGGCCGCGAGGCGTCCTGGGAGCTGCGCTTCGAGGCGCCCGAGCGGCCGCTCTTCCATCTGCCCGGCGACTGGATGTACGGCGCGCCCATCCCTCGCACCAAGCTCCTCAGCCCGGCGCCGGCGGCTCGCTTCGACGGCCGCGTCGAGGCCGGCGGGCGCCAGCTCGAGCTGAGTGGCTGGCGCGGAATGATCGGCCACAACTGGGGCTCCCAGCACGCCGAGCGCTGGGTCTGGCTGCACGGCCTGGGCTTCGACGGCCCCGGCGATGCCACCTGGCTCGACGCTGCGCTCGGGCGCGTGAAGCTCGGGCCGCTCACAACGCCGTGGGTCGGAAACGGCGCGCTTTCGCTGGACGGCGAGCGCCTGGCGCTCGGCGGGCCCGGCAGGAAGGTCGACGTGCACGAGCGGCCGGACTCGTGCGACTTCCTACTGTCGGGCAAGGGCGTGCGGGTGCGCGGCTCCGTGAGCGCGCCGCGCGAGCGCTTCGTGGGCTGGGTCTACGCGGACCCCGACGGCTCCGAGCACAACACGCTGAACTGCTCGATAGCCGACATGCGCCTGGCGGTCGAGCGCGACGGCGGCCCGCCGCTCACGCTGTCATTGGCCGGCGGCGCCGCGTACGAATTCGGCATGCGAGAGCGTGACCACGGTATGGAGATAGAGCCGTTTGGGGACGGTCAGCCGTAACGCAGGTAAACCAGCAACAGAGGAGAGACATGCCTACGAGAAACGCAAGCGCACGCTGGGAGGGCCCGTTCAAGCGGGGCAGCGGCACCATGAACGTCGGAAGCGGCGCCTACGAGGGCCCGTACTCGGCGCAGTCGCGCTTCGAGGACGGCGAGGGCACGAATCCCGAGGAGCTGCTCGGGGCCGCGCACGCAGGCTGCTTCTCGATGGCGCTGGCCTTGGCGCTCGGTGAAGCTGGCCACGACCCAGAGAGTGTCGAGACCGACGCCGCGGTGCACATCGACCCCGCGGACGGCGGCGGCTTCGAGATCACCCGGATCGAGCTGTCCACGCGCGCTCGCGTGCCCGGCATCGACGAAGACGAGTTCCAGGATGTGGCCCAGGCCGCGAAGGAGGGCTGCCCGGTGTCGAAGGCCCTGGCCGGGGTGGACATCTCGCTACAGGCCTCGCTGGAGGGCTGACAAGCTCGATATCAATGCCTCATAACGTAAATTAAGTAAACCTGAGGGAGAAATGGCCGGTCTGAGCGAGAGGGACGTCGATCCAGACCCCCTCTCGCAGTTCGGCCGCTGGTTCGAGGAGGCGCGCCAGACGGGCGTGTACGAGCCCGAGGCAGTGGCGCTGGCCACGGCGAGCGCGGATGGCGCGCCGTCGGCGCGGATGGTGCTGCTGAAGGGCTACGACGAGCGCGGCTTTCGCTTCTTCACCAACTATGAGAGCCGCAAGGGCTCCGAGCTGGACGAGAACCCGCGGGCGGCGCTGCTCTTCCACTGGAAGGAGCTCGCGCGACAGATACGGATCGAGGGCGACGTGGAGCGCCTCCCGCCCGCCGAATCCGCCGAGTACTTCGCCACCCGCGGCCCTGAGAGCCGCCTGAGCGCGCTGGCGTCGCCCCAGAGCCGCGTGATCGCCTCGCGCGAGGAGCTGGAGCGGCGAGTCGAGGAGCTGCGCGGCGCCGAGGGCACCGCGCCCGCCCACTGGGGCGGCTTTCGTCTCATTCCTCGGGTTTACGAGTTATGGCAGCGCGGGGAGCACCGCCTGCACGATCGTTTGCGCTACCGCCGCTCGGACGCGGGCGAGTGGGTGCTCGAGCGCCTGGCTCCGTAAGATCCGGGTCATGGCTGAGGCGCCAAAGCCCCCCGCCCGGCGGCGGAGGTCGCGGCAGCGAAGCGCCGTGGAGCGGATCCGCTCCATCGACTTCCCGGTGGCCCTGCGCGGCTACGACCGCGGGGCCGTGGACAAGTACGTGGCCGACGTGGCCCAGCTGGTGGCGGAGCTCGAGGCCACCCAGACGCGCGAGGGCGTGGTGCAGCGCGCGCTCGACGAGGTCGGCGAGCAGACCAGCGGCATCCTCCAGCACGCCCACGACACGGCCGAGGAGATGGCGGGGCGCTCGCGTTCGCAGGCCGAAGAGCGGCTGCAGCGGGCCGAGCAAGAGGGCGCCCAGGCGCGCCAGGACGCTGATGTGTACTCCCAGCAGACGCGTGAGGAGGCCGATCGCTACTCCGAGCAGGTGGTCGAGGACACGCGACGCCTGTGGGACGAGCGCCAGCAGCTGATCGAGGACATGCGCCAGCTGGCCGACGAGGTGCTCGGCGTCGCCGACGACGCGCTAGACCGGCTGGAGCCCCCGACCACCGGCTTCGCGGATGCCGAGGCCGAGGTGGCCGGAGCGGGCGTCGTGGCCGAGGACCCCCCGCCACTGGAGGGCGAGGAGACGGCCGTCTGGGAGCTGCCGGTCGAGGAAGCGGGCGATGGTCAGCCGGCGGAAGAGCCGACGCTCGACGAGGGCGCCGCGGAGGAGCCGACGGTGGACGAGTCCGCCGACGAGTCCGCGACGAGCGAGTTCGAAGCACCCGCCGCGCCTGAGCGCGGCGACCAGGCCGCCTCCTAGAGCGGGAGCTTGGCGCGGCCCTTGCGGCCCGCGCCGGCGCTCTTGTTCGTGGCCTTGCGTGAGCTGCCGAAGGACTTCGAGAAGAGCTTGCCGATCGGCCCCGGCGCCTTGCCACCGGCGCGCTGGCCAGCGCCGAGCGTGGCGTCCACGCCGCGCTGGGGGCCGCGCGAGAGGCGCGGGACGAGGAAGCCGAGCACCAGCAGCAGGAGGCAGATCGCGACTATTCCGGCGATGAGCATGGTTACCTCCTACCCGCGAGCGAGAGTTTCGACGCCGCCGTTTCTGGCTAAGGGCAGCTCATGACCGAGAACGAGCAGGACGACCAGAGCGCCGAGCGCGAGGCCGACGCCGCGGCCGCGGAGGCCGGCTCGATCGGCGGCCGCCGCGACCCCGACGAGGATCCCGCCGAACAGGCTGTGGACGAGGCCGGCGGCGGCGAGTCGGAGGGCTTCGAGCAGGCCGAGAAGGACCTCGTGGAGCACGCCGAGCACGGCGATCCCGCGCCGGATCCGACCACTCAGGCGTTCACGCCGGAGCAGGAGTCGGACCGCGGGACGGCGGAGTACGGCGAGGCCGACGAGGAAGAGCCCGACGACGCCTGAGCCGCCAGAACGTCTGCGAGACTTTCGCCCGTGGCCAAGCAGAAGCAGGTCCGTATGCAGACGCAGGTGGGCGCGCTCGCCGCGATCCCCCAGCTCGAGCAGCGGACCGACGAGCAGCTCCAGAGCGAGTCGAAGCACCGCGTAGCCGCGAAGGCGATCCTCGGCGCCCGCGCAGCGGAGCGCTACGACGCCCCCACCGCGCGGCGCTACTTCAACGAGGCGCTGGCCGGCTGCCACCCGCAGGAGAGGCCCGCGCTGCGCCAGCTCATGAAGGCCTCGCTGGCGCAGGCCGAGCGCAGACCAGACGAGCTCAAGGAGGCCCTTGAGAAGCTGGGCCAGGAGCCGCCCTCGGGCCGTCAGCTGTTCCTGCTGCGAATCATGGGTCTGATCGCCCCTCCCCCGGGAGCCAGCATCGTCACGCGGGCACGCGGCATCTTTCTCCC
>DAIMGB010000056.1:6653-8440 GCA_036724195.1 Thermoleophilaceae bacterium | reverse complement strand
CGACCTTGTTGCGGTTCGGCTCGCCCGAGCCCTTGTCGAGCCCGATCGCCTGCTTGATCAGCACCGCCGCGGGCGGCGTCTTCGTGATGAAGGTGAAGGAGCGGTCCTCGAAGACCGTGATCTCCACGGGGATGATCGTGCCGTTCTCGTTCTGCGTCTGGGCGTTGAACGCCTTGCAGAACTCCATGATGTTCACGCCGTGCTGGCCCAGCGCGGGGCCCACCGGCGGGGCCGGGTTGGCGGCGCCGCCGGGCACCTGCAGCTTTATGAGGGTAAGGACCTTCTTGGCCATGGCTCGAGCCTAGACCTTCTTGACCTGGTCGAACCCGACCTCGACCGGAGTCTCCCGGCCGAAGATCGACACCAGCACCTTGAGCTTGGCCGCGTCGTCGTTGATCTCCGAGATCTCGCCCGAGAAGTCCGACAGCGGGCCGGACACCACCTTGACGGACTCGCCGATCGAGAACTGCGCGCGTGTGCGCGGGCGCTCGGCGTGCTCGCGGTGGAGCAGCCGGTCGACCTCCCCCTGGTTGAGCGGCACGGGCTTCTGGGACGGCCCCACGAAGCCGGTCACGCCCGGGGTGTTCTTCACGAGGCCCCAAGAGTCGTCGGTGAGGTTCATGTTCACGAGCAGGTAGCCGGGCATCGTCCGCTGCTCCTTCTGGATCTTCTGCCCGTCCTTCATCTCCTGGATCTGCTCGGTGGGCACCACGATCTGGCGGATCGAGCCTTCCTGCCCGAGCGAGACACGGCGATGCTCAAGGTTCTGCTTGACCTTGTTCTCGTGACCTGAATAGGTGTTGACGGCGTACCAGCGAAACATTGGCTCTCAGAGGATCGAGTTGATGATGCGAGAGAAGACGGCGTCCAGCAATCCAAGGTAGCCGCCCATTAGCAGGACGAAACCGAGCACCACGCCTGTGAGGGTCGTGAGGGCCTGACGGTCTGGCCACTGGACCCGCTGGAGCTCGGCCCAAGACGCGACGAGGAACTGTACGACACGAGAGCGGTCCTTGCCGTGGCCGGCTCCATCCTGCCGGGCGCGGCGGCCGCGGGGAGCGTAGTCGTCGGCCGGATCGACGCCGTCGATCCCGAACTCGCGCTCGTCGACGCTGGCCAGCGCGCCGGCCTCGATGGCGTCGGCCTCGAGCTCCGGATCGACGTCGTCCAGGTCGTCGATCGGCTCCTCGCGGCCGGTGAAGCCTGACTGCCCTTCTCGCTCGGGCGGAGCGCCGACGGCGAGGTCGGGCAGGATGCCCGGCGCGGGGCTGGCGGCGCGCTGATCATCGATCCCCGGCACCGAGGGGGGCGCGTCCGGCCGGCCGGACTGGCGGCGTGCGCGCCGCTCGGCCTGCCGCTGCTTGGCACGCTGGCGATCCCTGGCCAAGTCGCTACGCCTTTCTACACGCGCGCGAGGATGCCCGCATCAGCGAGTCTCCTTGTGGGGCGTGTGGCAACTGCACCATCGGCAGTACTTGCGCAGCTCGATCCGCTCGGGATCGTTCCGCTTGGACTTCTGCGATTGGTAGTTACGCCGCTTGCACTCCTCGCACGCGAGGGTGACGGTGATTCGGACGTCTCCGCGAGCCATGGCTCCTGAAAGGGTTGATTCTTTGTGCGGCGGCGCAGAAAAGCCTCCGCGCCGCTCGCAGAGGACGCTGCCGAGTCTAGCGCGGCTCCGCGGCGGACCACGCGAGCTCGGCCTCGAGGCAGAAGGCGTGCAGCTGCGCGACCATGCGGCGCTGGTCGAAGCGCTCGAGGGCGGCCGCGGCGGCAGCCGCCCCCAT
>DAIMGB010000056.1:0-6643 GCA_036724195.1 Thermoleophilaceae bacterium | reverse complement strand
GATCGAGCGCGCGAGCTCTTCTGGCTGCCCCGGTGCGGACAGCAGGCCGGTGCGGCCGTGGTCCACCACCTCCGCGAGGCCGCCGGTGCCGGCCGCGACCACCGGCGTGCCGCAGGCCAGGGCCTCCGCCGCGCCCAGGCAGAAGGTCTCCTCCCAGGCGGCGTGCACGTAGAGGTCGGCGGCGCGGTGCAGCCGGGCCAGCTCCTCGGGGGTGTCGAGATAGGGAAGGTGGCGGATGCGCGCCCGCTCGCCGAGCCGCTCGAGGGGCGCCCGGCCACCCACGACCAGCAGCTCCAGCACCCGGTCCGGCGCGCCGCGCGCCAGCAGCTCGATGGCGCGGCGCAGCGTGGCCACGTCCTTGTAGCGGTTGGCGGCGCCCAGGTTGCACGCGAACACGAGCAGCGCCGCCTCGGCGGGGATCCCGAGGGCCTCGCGGTCGACGGCCGGCCCAGCGGGTGTGAAGGTGTCCAGGTCCACGCCGTTGGGGACGACCGTCGAGGCCGCGATCGCGGGCCCGAGCAGCGAGCGCTCGGCCCGGTCGAGCTGCCACCGCGAGGGGCTGACCACGAACAGGCGGGAGCGGCGGAAGATCGATCGCTTGCGCTGCCAGTTCAGGCGCGTCGCGTCCCGCTCGATTGCGGGCGGGATGGTCAGGTCCGGACACTTGCCACAGCCGTGCTCCCAGCGCCCACAACCGAGCGGGACGGCGCAGTGGCCGGTGAACGGCCAGCTGTCGGCCAGCTGCATCACGGTCGGCACCCGGCGCGACAGCTCGGGGATCATGCGCAGGTCGAAGTAGTCGCCGTGGAGATTGCCCAGGATGACCAGGTCCGGTGGCGGCGTTCCAGCCGCCTGTAGCAGCGCGTGCGAGCCCGGGTGGTCGAAGTCCTCGATCCCGGCCAGGCGGTTGGCGGTGCGACGGGCCTCGCGGGCGACGCGTCGTGTGAGCCGGCCCGGCGAGTCGCGGCGGAGGGCGACCACGCGCGGGTGCTGGCCGCGCTTGTGGCCGACGGCCATCCAGGTCTCGGTGCCGAGCGCCGGAAAGCCATCCAGCGCGGCGGCCGCTATGCGCTCGGCCCCGCCACCGGCGTCGACAGAGTCCACGAGCAGCGCCTTTCGCAACGGATCAGACGGCGATCGACACGATCGGCATGCCGAGCCTGCGCGGGTCGCGGGGCGCGGACGGCGGCGGCTCCAGCGGCCGGCTGAGCAGCGTCACGGTGGAGGTCCCGCCGCCGTTTCGCGCGCGCCCCGGCAGTGGCAGTACGACCGCGGGCCCCTCGGCGCGCACCTGGTCGGGCGCCACCCGGCGGCCGTCCACGTAGGCCGCACGCAGACCCTCGAGGGGCCCGCCGCGCAGGCGGCCGGTCTCGATGCGAAGGCTGCGGGCGCCGGGCGCCGCGGCCACGCGCAGCACGGTCACCGGCTCGGTCCAGCGAAACCAGCGATCGCCCTGGCGCTCCAGGCCGTGCACGCCCACGAGCTCCTCGTGGTCGAACTCCTCGACGCCGCGGCGCCCGGACCAGGCCCGCGGCGGGGGCGGCGGCTCCAGCTCGTCGCGCACCCACGCCAGCTGGGTCAGCACGAGGACCAGCTCATGCGCACGCAGAAACGCGCGCCAGCTGAGCTCGGGCGGAACGAATCCGCGCGAGGCCGCGATCTCGCAGACGCGGAACAGCAGCCTCGCGCGGCCCAGATAGGGCCCTGGGCCGGCGGCTGCGGCGGGCAGCCAGGCACCCAGCTCCCGCAACAGCCATGGCAGCTCGTTGCGCCGCCCCAACACGGCGCGAGCCGCGGACGCGGCGATCACGGCCGCGGCCCGCCGTGCGACGCGTGGCTCGTAGCGGAGCCGGTTGGTCCAGATCGAAGCCGGCCCGAAGTAGGGCTCGCAGAATGTCCGATCCTCGCGCGTTCGCGCCTCGCACTCGCCGTGGGCGTAGTCGGCCGAATGGCCATGGTGCTCCTGGATTACGTCCGGGTGGACGTGAAGCACGTGAGCTTCCGGCACGTGACCGATTCGAGCGCCCCGCCTGTGCAGGCGGGCCGACAGCAGCGGCGCGGAGAACAGCCCATAGCGGGGGTCCAGCGCGCCGGCCTCCCGGTAGACGTCACGCCGGATCGCGAACCCGACGAGGTTCAGACGGGGCCACTGGCCAGGCTCGTCCCACTCCTCGTAGACCCCCTCGAACCAGCGCGCGCCCAGCTCGCTGACGGGGTTGCGCGTGATGTGGCCGTGATCGAGCGTGAGGGCCTCAAGGCCGCCGTCGCTCTGGATCGTCCGAACCACGGAGTCGAGGCAGGCGGGATCGGCCTCGCAGTGGTTCTCGGTGAGCACCAGCCAGTCGGAATCCGCTCGCGCGGCGGCGGCGTTCCAAAGCTCGATCAGATCGGCCCCCGGGACATGCTCGAACACGTCGTGCTCGGCGAGCAGCTCCCGCACAAGACGCTCGCCATCCGGGTCCTCGCCGGTCGACGTGACGACCACCTGGTAGCGCTCGCGCGACAGCGACTGCTCATGCGTCCACGTGCGCAGGTGCTCGGCCGCGTCGCCGCGCGCGTCCTCGAGCGGCACGAGTAGTGAGAGCTCAGTCACGCGCGAAACCTAGTAGAGCCGCACTTCGTCGATCACGCACGACACTCGCCTCCTATCGCCGCGCGCGCGCGGATGCCAGGTCCGGTTGGCCACGATCTCCAGTTGCGCGCGCCGGCCGCGCAGGTCGGGTGGACAGTCGCCGATCAGCTCGAAGCGGCCGGCCTCGCTGGGTCGCCGGGTCGCCACCATCACGCCGTCGAGGTGCACGCTCACCTCGAGCTGGCGCCGCATCCAGGCCTCGTTGCGGGCCACCACGCGGACCTGACTGCAATCGCCGGGCACGTCTACCTCTTCGACGAAGCGGCGCGAGATCCAGCCGTCGTCCCAGCGGCCGTCGTGGTCGCGGAGCCCCACCTCGGTGGCCGCCTCGCGGACGAGCCGCCCCAGCCGTCGCGGGTTGTGGCGCACTCCGATCGCCATCGCCAGCGCCCGCGAGCGCGGGCTCGGGCGCGAGCGCGCGAAGAACTGGTCGACGCCGTCGACGACGAACTGTGAGTAGCCGTGGAGCCAGTCGAGCGGCACGTAGCCGAAGTGGCGCTTGACGATCTCGATGCTCTCGCTGTAGGCGAGCCGCCTCTGAGCGAGGGTCTTGTTGTCTGCGTGCATGCGCGACGTCGCGAGCGTTCCGTCCACCCTGGCGAAGGGATAGAGCTTCGCCAGCCTGATCCAGAGGTCGTAGTCGAGGCTCACCTGCAGCCGCGCATCCAGCAGGCCCACCCGCTCCAGCGCGGTGCGCGACACGAAGGCGGCCGGCTGGCAGATGAAGCAGCGCCTCATCAGCGCGTCTCGGTCGAAGTCCTGAGTCGGGTAGGGCGCTATCTCCTCCCCCTCCTCGTCCACGTGGACACCGTCGCCATAGACCACCGCGGCCTCGGGATGCTCGAGGAATCCCTGGACTGCCTTGCCGACAGCGCCGGGCAGGTAGGTGTCGTCGGCGTTCAGAAAGGCGAACAGCTCGCCGCTCGTCGCCCGGAAGCCGCGGTTCACCGCGTCGGCCTGGCCGCCGTCCGGCTCCGAGACGAAGCGGAGGCGGTCCCCGTAGCCCCGCAGCACATCGACGGTGCCGTCGGTGGACCCGCCGTCCATGACCAGGTACTCGAGCCGCGGGTAGTCCTGGCCCAGCACGCTCTCGATGGTGTCGCGGAGGAAGCGGGACATCTGCAGGGTCGGGGTGACGACGCTGACCGGCGGCGGCTCGCTGCGAACCCATGCACCCGGCTCGTTGAGCGAGCGCGCCACCTCGAGCAGGGCACCGGCAGTCCGCTCCCAGCTCAGCTCGCCGGCCAGCGCGGAACGCTCGGACGTGGCCGCCTGCCGGAGCGCCTGTGCAAGCGCCTCGGGAGAGCCATCGGCGGCAACCAGCGCGGCGTCGCCGGCCAGCTCGGCCGCGGGCGTGCCGGGCGCGGTGACCACGGGCGTGCCGCAGCCGAGGGCCTCGACCGCTGCCAGCGGGAACCGCCGGCGCGGAGCGCAGTCCACGAGCGCCCGCGCGCGCCTAAGGACCAGCGGCTCCGCTGCCACTGGAATGGCGCCCGCGAGCCGCACCCGGTCCCCGGTCCCGAGGGCGTCCGCCTCGCGCCTGAGGCGCTCGCTGTCCTCGAGCGACGCGCCGGTGAGCACCAGTTCGGGCCGCTCGTCTTCGGGCAACAGTGTGAGCGCCCGCAAGAGCACGCCCTGCTCTCCGTCGGCGTCCGCCAGCACGTAGTCAGCCGGCAGGCCGAGCGTGGCGAAGGCGGGCTTGTGGACAGGCTCCGCCATGTGGGGCCGGCCGGCGGCGGGCACCACCGCGATGCGCTCGCGCGGCACGCCGCAGCGGTCGGCCAGCTCGCTCGCGGCGCCGTCCGTGAAGGTGAGCAGCCGCGCCGCGCCGGCGATGGTCAGCCGGCACTCGCGCAGCTCGCGCTCGGCGGCGGCGGGCGTCAGGGAGTCCGGATCGGTGACGTGCGTCAGGGCGGGCGCGAGCGCCGCGGCGGGGATCGCAGGGGCCGGAGCGTCGAGCGCGCCGAGCGGGCAGATGAGCACGTCGGCGCCCGTCAGGGCGGACTCCTCGAGCGCCGGGGCGGCGGGGTCCACGGCGCGGAGCTCACACCCGGGCGCCACAGCGCCGATGGCATCCACCTCGCATGGCGCCGCGAGCACGATGACCGCTCCCTCTTGCTCGGAGAGCTGGCTCTCCAGCGCCAGTACGGCGTTGCGCACCCAGGCGTCGGCGAGCTCGTCGCGGCCGGCGCGGTAGCGACGCAGGTTCAGCGCGACGCGCAGGCTCACGTGCCCGGCTGGTCCAGGCGCATCTCCGGCACCGCCTGGACCCGGAGCAGGGGCACCCGGTCGAGCGCGCGGTGGGCCGAGTGCAGCGCCACGTGGCGGCGCAGGTAGCCGCGCGAGCGCTCCGCTGTCTCGCGTGGGCCTACGCGCCGGCCGTGCACCTGCTCGCGCAGCCGCGCCATCTCCTCGGACGCGACCGATCCGATCGTCTGGTTCTTCTGCTGCGAATGCCAGCGAAAGGCGCCGAGGAAGCGCGGCAGGCGAGCCATCCGCGCGCCTGCCACGCGGAAGCGCAGCAGGATCTCCCAGTCGAGCGTGAAGCGGTAGCGCTCGTCGAGGTGGCCGCCGGCGCGCTCCCACAGCCGGCGCCGCCAGAACATGGTCTCCTGTGGCACGTAGTCCACCAGCGTCAGCACCTCATCGTCGTGGGGCGGCAGCACCCAGGTGCCCACGTGCATGTCGTGCCGGTCGACCACGAGCCGGTTGCCGTAGACCAGGTCGACGTCGGGGTGCTCGTCGAAGTAGCGCGCCACGTAGGCCAGCGAGCCCGGCAGCAGCAGATCGTCCGAGTTCAGCCACGCCATGATCTCGCCGGTCGTGCCGGCGAACCCGCGGTTGACGGCGTCGGCCTGGCCGCCGTCCTTGGCCGACTCCCAGCGGGTCAGCAGGCCTTCGTAGCTGCGGATCAGGTCAGCCGAGCCGTCGTCCGAGCCACCGTCCTGCACCACGTACTCGAGCTCCGGATAGCCCTGGGCAAGCACGCTTTCGATTGTGCGCCCCACGAACTCGCCCTGGTTGTAGGAGGGCGTGACGACGGCGATCCGCGGCGCGTTGCGCGGCGGCCGCGCCCGCAGGTACGACGCCGGGATCATCAGCGGCTGCGGGGCGTGCTGGGCCGCGGCGCCCAACCGCGGCGTGGTCCAGTCGCGAAGCCGCTTTCTGAACTGTTCGATCCGCGGCTCGGCCGGGGTGGCCTCGCCCTCGCCGGCGCCCACTTCCAGCTCGGCGACCCGCTCCCGCAGCGCACGGTTCTCGGCGGTCAGGCGCTCCAGATGCTCGGAGAGCTCTTCGGTGGACTGCTCGCGGAGCACTGAAGCCCAGCGCCGGACTCGAACCGGCGACCCCTTCCTTACCATGGAAGTGCTCTACCAACTGAGCTAGCTGGGCAGGTCGCGGCGAGCTTAGCGCGGCGAGTGGGGGGAGCAGGATTCGAACCTGCGTAGGCATAGCCAATGCGTTTACAGCGCATCTCCTTTAACCACTCGGACATCCCCCCGGGTGGACGGGAGGATTGTAGGGGCGCCCTCTGCGGCCGGACGCCTCGACACGAGCGGCTTGCCGGCCTCAACCTCGAAGCGCGCGTACTTCGGGCCCCCGAGCGCGACCTTCGATCCGCCATCGATCAAGTCCGAAGGAATGAACCATCGGCGGCCGTCGCCAACGTGGGCGAAGAGGTAGTCGCACCGGGCGGGGTCGAGGTGCTTGACGAGACCGTTCCAGCTCCGATTGCCACCCCTCGTGCATAGCGTGACCTCCCAGCGACCGCTTCGGAAGCAGGTCGTGGTCTTGACCTGGACGCGAAGGAGTCGCATACCGAACTCGGCGATGAGGTCCCAATCGGGGCTGTGCCCGAGGGGCACGGCTACCTTCGCGCCGACGGAGACGAGCCACTCAAGCGCCGAGAGCTCCCCGAGGTCGCCTTGTTCGCGAGGGTTCACTACCCGAACATACGTTCGGGTTCGGACGGACTACGAGGCGTCGCGGAGACGCTGCGCTTCGGGCAGG
>DAIMGB010000055.1:0-8445 GCA_036724195.1 Thermoleophilaceae bacterium | reverse complement strand
AGGTCAAGCTCGACGGCGACGTCGTGGACGAGCTCGAAGCCGTCCTCGCCGCGCTCGGCTAGCGCAACCGGCCCGCCAGCTCCAGAAGCACATCCACGAGCGCGTCGACGTCCTGCTCGCGGGTGCGCCAGTTCACGATCGCCGGGCGCAGCGCGGCGTGGCCCTCGTAGACGGTCGGGCCGGCGAACACGCGGCCGTCGGCCAGGAGCTCGCGCGCCAGCCGGCCGTTCAGCTCGTTCAGCTCGTCCTCGGCCACCCCATCGGGGCGCCAGCGGAAGCAGACGATGTTGAGCTTCACTTCCGCCAGACGCTCCAGCTCGGGCTCCGCGTCCACGCGCTCCGCCAGCCGTCGGGCAAGCGCGAGGTGGCGCTCGACCATCTCGCGGTAGCCGTCGCGCCCGTAGGCCATCAGCGTGGCCCACACCATCAGCGACCGTGCGCGGCGGGAGTTCTCGGGGCTGCGCCAGCCGAAGTCGGGCTGGTCGCCGTGCACCTCCGGCAGGTACGCGGCGCCCATGGCGAAGGCGCTCGCCAGGCGTCCCACCTCGCGCACAAGGGCTACTGCACAGTCGTAGGGCACGTTCAGCCACTTGTGGCAATCGACCGCAATCGAGTCGGCCCGCTCGACCCCGGCCGCGAGCGGCGCCGCCTCGGGTGCCAGCCGAGCGAACAGGCCGAAGGCGCCGTCCACGTGAAGCCAGGCGCCGCGGCGCTCCGCGATCTCGGCCAGCTGCTCGATCGGGTCGAAGTCGCCGGCGTTGACCTCCCCGGCGTTGCCGATCACGATCGCCGGCGCGCCGTCGAGCCGCTCCAGCTCGGCGTCAAGCGCCTCGGCGTCGAGCCTGCCGGCGGCGTCCCGCGCGAAGGTGCCGACGGCGCGGCCGATGCCGAGCATCCCCAGCGCCTGCGCCGCGCTCGGGTGCAGGTAGCCGCTCGAGACCACCGGCACCCGCGGCGCCCCGGTCAGCCCGTCGCGCTCGACATCGAGCCCGTGCCGCTCGGCCCACCAGTTGCGCGCCGCCGCGAGGCAGGTGAAGTTCGCCATCGTCGCCCCGGTCACGAGCACGCCGCCGAACTCGTCCGGCAGCTCGAACAGCTCCCGCAGCCAGCGCACCGACAGCTCCTCGAGCCGGCTGGCGAGCGGCGAGGAGTCGCGCGCGAAGGCGATCTGGTCGAAGGCCGAGGTCAGCCAGTCGGCCGCCAGGGCGGCAGGCGTGCCGCCGCCCATGACGAAGTGGAAGAAGCGCGGCCCGGCCGAGCGCGTGGCCGCGTCCTGCCCGAGCTGCGCCAGCGTTCGCACGGCGTCCGGCGCCCCGGCGCCCTGCTCGGGCAGCGGCCCTTCGAGCTTGGCCAGCGCCTCCAGACCGCCCGGCGGCGCCACCGGCTGCTCGTCGATCTCTGCGAGGTAGGCGCCAGCCGCCTGGGCGGCCAGCTCCAGCACGGCCTCGAGATCGCCGCGCTGGTCGCCGGGATCGGCCATTGCCGCATCCTATGAGGCGGCCGCGCCCAGCAGCCGCTCGATCTGGAGCACGTCGCGCCACTCCCCGTCAACTTTCGCGTGGCGGCGATGCACCCCGACGTCGCGGTAGCCGCGCGCGTGGAGGAGCTCGATGCTGGGTGAGTTGGTCTTGAACACGCGGCCGGTGAGCTTGTGGAGGCCCCGCTGCTCCGCGGCCTCGGCGACGGCATCCATCAGCGCGCCACCCACGCCGAGCCGCCGCGCGCCTCGCTCGACGTAGACCGTGAACTCGCCGACTCCCGCATAGGCGGGACGGTCGCTGTAGGGGCTCACGGACACGAACCCGAGCACCTCGCCATCGCGCTCGGCCACGAGGATCAGCTCGCCGGCCTCGATCCGCGCGGCGACCTCCTCGGGCCGCCGCGGCTCGGTCTCGAAGGTGGCCACCCGCTCCTCGATCCCCTGGTTGTGGATCGCGGCGATGGCCGGCGCGTCGCCGGCGCGGGCGGGCCTAGTCGTAGGAGGCTGCGAGGTGGTCGAAGCGGGGGTCACCTCCGCCGACCTCGCGCCCGTTGATCCAGGCGCGGCCCGTCGACGAGCCGGCGGCTGGACGCGGCCGAAGCCGTGCACGCCGCCGCCTTGGGGGTCTGCGCGGCAACTGCATCACCTGCGCGCTCGTCATGAGGTGAATCTTCGGGTACGGCATCGGCCACTCCTATGGACGGGTGGAGGGAATTCCGACAACTGGATTGGACCGGAAGTAGAACCACCTCGAGTGAACCGTTCGTAAATTCTCACGCACCGAGGCGGCGGCGCTTGAGCGCGTGCTCCATGCGCCCGACGGTGGCGCCGAGCTCCGCCGCCACGCCGGGATCGAGCGGGCCCCGCAGCGCGGCGTTCGCCGCCTGCCCCACCGTCTCGCGGTCGGCGTGCAGCCCCTCCGCGTCCGGCAGCTCGGCCAGCAGCGCCTCCAGCGCGACGCGAGCCTCGAGCGCGGCCTCGCGCGTCCGCCCGGCGTCGAGGTCGCCGCGAGCGCGCAGAACCAGCTCTTCGCAGGCGAGCGCTCGCTCGCGGCCACCCAGGATGGCCGCGAAGCGCTCGTCGGGCGCCTCCATCGTGCGCCGCGTGCGCTTTCGCTCGCGCGGCAGCTCCCAGGCGCCGGCGAAGCGGCCAGCCGCCACGTTCTCGCCCGAGCCGAAGCCGATCCGGATGGCCAGCGCCTGGTCGGTCGAGACATCGCGGGGATGGGCGTCCGCCGCGGCCACCCGGTGGGCGTGCAGGGCGCGGTTAAGCAGCGCCGCGGCCTGCTCCAGCTCCTCGTCGGCGCGCTCGCGCCCGCCCCGTACCTCCGCCAGCCAGGCGGCGGCCTCCTCCTCGGACGGGAACGCCTCAGGCCGCACCACGGTCGCACGGGAGGTGGGCACGGGCTCGGGCTCGGCCTGCTCGAGCGAGCGCCCGCGGCGGCCGCCCATCAGGCGGCGCTCCGGCGCCCCGAGCGTGCCGAGCACGAGCACGGCGTCGAGTTGCTCGCCCTCGGCTGAGCGCACCAGGTAGCGGCCGTCGGGCGGGCCCAGGCGGAAGCCGAACTCGAGCTGGACGAAGCCGAAGGGGTCCGCGGCTACTCGCCCTGGTGGGCGTCGCTTGCGCGTTTCGGCTTGACCGGAATCGCGTACTTCGAGGGCTTGGTCGGCACGACCGGGTTGTCGATCTTGCGCAGGCGCGTGAGCAGGTCGGACCACTGGCCGGGCCTGAGCACCTCGAAGGCCTGCTTGCCGAGCTTCTTGTTCTCGCCGAAGAGCGGGCGGAAGCCGACGTGGATGTGGTCGTTGTGGTCGGGCAGCGCCATCGTGTTCCGGCCGAAGTCGAGCAGCGAGATGATCTGGTGCGGCTCCATCGTGCCCTGCAGGGCCATCAGCCGGCGCACGGCCTGCTCGGTGATTCCGCCCTTGTCCTGGTGGCCGATGATCGGAATGCCGTTCACCTTCGAGATGTCGACGGCGTTGCCGGACGAGTGCTCGGAGATGTTGCCCGAGGTCGTCATGAGGCTGTGGCCGCACTTGAGCGCGCTCACGGTCGGCTTGAAGCCGGACTCGGCGAGGTACTCGAGCGTCGCCAGCACGCGGCGGTCGATCTGGCCGGTGCGGACGTCGTCCCGGCCGCAGGGGTAGAGCTCGATGCGGTCGTCGGCCAGCACGCGCTGCTGCAGCTGCGGCTTGGGGAGCAGCAGCACCTGCCCGATCGACATGCCGTCGGTGTCGTCGCCGTGCAGCACGTTGCGGCCGGAGGCGCGGTAGATGGCGGTGGCCTCGAGCAGCTTCCAGCCGTCGAGGATCGGCTTCGGGTCGATGCGCGGGGCGCCGCGCCCGGCGGGCCGGATCTCGAACATCAGGTGCGGGGCCTCCGTCGCAACGGTCTTGCCGATGCGGCCGAGGATCGTGCCGCCGATCACGTGCGCGCCCTTCTTCAGGCGGCGCAGCCGGACGTCCTTGGCCTGCATGCCGAAGGGCTGGGAGAAGTAGGTGCGGAAGGTGGAGAAGCCGCCCTTGTTGGCCTTCGAGTCGAGCAGCTGCTCCATGCCGCCGGAGTCACGCGCGCCCGGAAGGTCGGGGTGCGCGAAGAGGCGTTGCTTGATCGGCGCCGAGGCCTGTTGGGTGTCGCCGCGGGGAGCCGAGCGGGACTGCTTGGCCGGCTTGCCGCCCTGGCTGTCGGTCTGGCGCCCGGCGGAGGCCGCCAGCGTGGGGGCAGCCTCCTTCGTGCTGCCGTTGGCCTTCACGGCGCGCGCGGAGGTCTTCGGGTTCTGGGTGTCGGTCTTCGGGACCGGGTAGAAGCGCGCCACCGTGCCGAGGTGGCCGTAGGTGAAGCGGTTGCCGTACACGTCCTGCAGCACCAGGAAGCGGCCCAGGCGCTTGGAGTGGCCGACCTGCTTGATCACGCCGTCGTTGGTGGCGATCACCGGCGAGCCCGTCTTGGCGAAGATGTGGATGCCCGTGCGGTTCGCCTTGGACTCGACCACGTTGGCCGCGTTCTGGCCGGCCTTGGCGCGCTTGAGCACCTGGCGCTCGGCCAGGTCGTCGGCGTAGCGGGCGCGTGCGTAGACCGGGAAGCGAGCCTCGGTCAGGCCGGTGAGCGAGCCGATCAGGTCGGCGGGCACGCCGGAGATCAGACGCGCGCGAAGCATCACTGAGTCGACGTACCAGTCGGCGTGGTTGTAGGCGAAGATCGCGCGGCGGGGGTCCTGCTCGTAGCCGGCGGCCTTCAGGTAGCGCGCCGCGGCGAAGATGGCGTCGGCCGGGTTGTAGGGGTCCTTGCGCTTGTCCTTGTTGGCGTCGACGCCCCACTGGCGCCACGTGGCGGGCATGAACTGCATCCAGCCGAGGGCGCCGGCCGTGGACACGTTCAGGTTGCGGCCGTAGTCGGTCTCGATCTCGTTGATGGCCGCGAGGATCTCCCAGCGCACGCCGTACTGGATGCCGGCGGCCTGGTAGAGGGGCAGCAGGAAGATCGGCACCCGGAACTTGCGGATCACGAAGTTGGGGACTCCGGTGGCGCGGGAGGGGCCGGGGAGCGCGTCCACGAAGCCAGGGTTCTGTGCGGTGGGGGAGCCGTCCGGGTTGCGCAGCGGCGTCTTCTTCAGATGACGGTGGACCTTCTTCTTGACGTCATTCAGAGGTCCAACGTCTGTGCCGCCGTTGTCGTGCTTGGACTTCTTCTTCTTTTTCTTCTTCTTGTTGGGCGTGTCCGTGGACGGCTTCTGGGGGCTGCCGCCCGGGCTGACGGGGGTGGGCTCGTCGGCCTTCGGCGGGCTGGGCTTCTGGGGGCTGCCCGGGGTGGTCGGGACGGTGGGAGTCGTGGGCGCGGGGACCGGGGTGCCGGGGAGCTGGATGTCGTTGAGGGACGCGCCCGGGGGCACGTCGACGGTGACGGGCACGACCTGGCCGCTGGCCAGCCGTACGTAGATGGTCTGCGTGTCGGCGCTCGCGGTGTACGTGAGCGCGGAGAAGATGGCAACCGTGAGCACGCCTGCGCAAAGCAGGGTATGAAGGAGCCTCGTGTTCATCCTTGCGATCCCCAGTCCTCCCACAAAGCCCCGTGTGGAGCCACCATCAGACGCGCCCATGCCGTCATCAGCGGCCTGCGCGGAGCGAACGCTATCGGGTGGCTGATGGGTATGCAAAGGGGAACTGTCAGAGGGCCAGGGACGAGGGCTCATTCCGTGTATCGGTCGCCCCTCCGCCGGACTTCAGTCCGCGTCGTGCCGTTAGACGCTTTCTCTCCACCCGTGCGATGTGGGAAACCTCGGATAAGGCTCGACTAGAGGGTTAGACACCCGGGGCGGGAGCGACCGTACGTTAGGCTCCGGCCGATGGACGACCCCGAGCGCGACGAGAGCTTCGTGGACCGTCTCTCGCGCCAGGGCGAGGAAGCCCTTGGCCGGGTCGCCGAGGAGCTGATCGGCAACCCGGTGGTGAACGGCGCGCTGACCCACGCCTTCGAGGCGCGCGAGAAGGCCGTGCAGGCCCAGGAGGCCGCCATGGGCGCACTGAACATCCCATCGGCCGCCGACATCGAGCGCGTAACGCGCCGCCTGCGGTCGCTCTCCCAGCGGCTCGAGGGCATCGAGGACGCGATCGACCGGCTCGAGGCCCGCCTCGGCACCCTGTCGGACGGGGTCGCCGGCGAGGACAGCACGGCCACGCAGGAGCGCCTCGACGAGATCGCCCGCGACCTAGCCGCCCTGCGCGAGGCCGTGGCGCCCGCCGAGGAGCCCATCTCGCGGGCGCAGGAGCGCCTGACGGTCAGCGAAGGCTGAGCGCCCCGTAGCCGGCCTCGCCGAGCGCCACGCCCACCCGCTCCAGGGCCTCGGGCTCGAGGCGCCGCGGCCCACCCTCCGCCGGGGTGTCGCTGACGCCCAGCACGCAGGCCGCCGCCACGCGGTGGCGGGAGGAAACTTGCAGCAGGACCGCCGCTTCCATCTCCACCACGGCGGCCCCACGCTCGCGCCAGCCCGCCGCTGCGCCGGGGCGCGGGTCGTAGAAGAGGTCGGCCGAGACCACGGTCACGGGGCGGGCGCCCCCGGCCACGAGCCTCTGGGTCAGGGCGGGGTCCGGGCTAACCAGGCCGTCGGCGCCCAGGGCGGCGCTGGCGCCGTCGGCGGGGAGTACCGCCTTCGCCGTCACCAGCTCGCCGAGCTCTGCCCCCTCGTCGAGGGCGCCGCAGGTGCCGATCCGGATCAGCCGGCGCGCGCCGAGGGCGATCAGCTCCTCGCAAACGATCGCGGCGCTTGGCCCGCCCATGCCGGTGGACTGGACCGTGAGCAGCTCGCCGTCGCGGGCGGTGCCGGTGTATCCCCACAGGCCACGGCGGTGGTTGAACATGAGCGGCGCGTCGAGCAGCGCCTGGGCCACCGCCAGCGCTCGGTGCGGGTCGCCGGGAAGCAGCACGCGCTCCGCCAGCTCGGTGGCGGGGTTGAGATGGATCGGCCGGACCTCGTGCTCGAGAGTCACGGGCGCGCACGATAGGCCAGTCCAGCCTCGCCGGCCGTTGGGCAAGCACCCGGCTCGGCCGGGTGCGCAGCCTCGCCGTTGTGGGAGACTGGGGCGTTCAGATGGCCAGGCGCAGAAGCAGCCCGAAGGACCTTTCGGACGCGGTCCGCGAGGCGGTCGAGCGCTCCGTGCAGGCCGGCGCCGGCTCCGCGGAGCGCGGGCGCGACCGTGCCCAGGGCGCACTCGACGACGTGGTCGACCGCGTGCGCGACGCCGGAGCGGAGGTCTCGAAGAGCCGGCGCGCGGTGGCGGGCGCCGTGGAGGACCGGCTGCCGGCCACCCAGGGCGACATGCGCGAGCTGCGCGCCGAGCTGCGCCGGATCGCGCGCCGCCTCGACGCCATCGAGGAGCGCCTGCCGGCGCAGGGCCAGAAGCGCACAAGCTCGTCCTAGATGGCCATCTAATGGCCAGGCGGGTCCTGATCACCGGCGTCGGCAGCCACGTCGGCGCCTCGCTGGCCCGGCGGCTCGAGCGCGACCCCGAGTTCGAGTACGTGGCCGGGCTCGACACCCGCAAGCCGGCGGGCAGCCTCGAGCGCACCGAGCTGATCGAGGCGGACATCCGCAGCCCTGTGATCACGAAGCTGATCCCGCAGGCGGAGGTTGACACCGTGGTCCACAACCAGATCGTGCGGCGCGCCGGCCCGGGGATGTCCCCGCGCGCGATGCACGACATCAACGTGATCGGCTCGCTGCAGCTGCTCGCGGCGTGCGAGAAGTCCGACACGATCAGGGCGATCGTGATCCGCGGCTCCGCCGGGGTCTACGGCGCCGAGCCCCACGCACCGCAGTTCTTCGACGAGGGCATGACGCGGCTGTTTCCGCTGCGCACCCGCTTCCAGCGCGACGTGGCCGAGATCGAGAACTACTTCGAGACCTACTCGCGGCGCCACCCCGAGGTGACCTGCACGATGCTGCGCTATCAACCCTCGATCGGCCCGTCCGTGGACACCCAGATCACGCGCTACCTGTCGCTGCCGCTCGTGCCCACCTACCTCGGCTTCGACCCGCGCCTTCAGGTCGTGCACGAGGACGACGCCCTCGACGCGCTTGCGGCCGCGGTCCGGGCGCCCGTGCGCGGCGCGGTGAACGTCGCGGGCGAGGGCACCATCGGGCTGACGCGCATGGTGCGGCTGGCGGGGCGCCCGACGCTGCCGGTGGTGCCCGGGCTGTTCGGCGCGACCGCGGGGGTGGCCAAGCGGCTGGGCCTGCTCGACTTCTCGGACGACTTCCAGCGGCTGCTGCGCTACGGGCGCGCGGTTGACACCACGCGCCTGGTCGAGGAGGTGGGCTTCCGCCCGCGTCACACCACGGTCTCGGCCGTGCAGGACTACACCGCGAAGCAGGGCGGCCGCCGTCTGATGTCGCCGCTGCGCCAGGCAGTGGCCCCGTGACGCGCGAGGGCACGCGCGCCGGCGCGGGGCCGCCGTTCGCGAACAGCGGG
>DAIMGB010000054.1:3015-8500 GCA_036724195.1 Thermoleophilaceae bacterium | reverse complement strand
CCTCGGTGTCCTACGCCGTGGGGATCAAGGAGGCGATGCGCAAGGGGATGTCACAGGACGGCAAGGTCGTCGCGGTGATCGGCGACGGCGCGCTCACAGGCGGCGTGGCCTTCGAGGCGCTGCAGAACGCCGGCGGCATGGAGCTGCCGATCGTGATCGTGGTGAACGACAACGGCATGTCGATAGCGCCGAACGTGGGTGCGCTGTCGCGCTACTTCAACCGCGTGCGCCTGAACCCGCGCCTGCACCACGCGCGCGAGGACTTCGAGACCAGCCTCACCAAGCTGCCGGCCGGCATCGGCGAGCGCATCGAGCGCCTGGGCCCGAAGTTCAAGGAGTCGCTGAAGGCCTACTGGGCGCCCGGCCTGTTCTTCGAGGAGCTCGACCTGGCCTACATCGGCGTGGTGGACGGCCACGACGTGAAGGCGCTGCGCAACGCCATCGGCACGGCCCTGGAGGCCGACCGCCCGGTGGTGGTGCACGCCAAGACCGTGAAGGGGAAGGGCTTCGCGCCCGCCGAGGAGGGCGGCCTCGAGGGCATGGAGAAGTGGCACGCGGCGAAGCCCGAGTCGATCGTGAACGGCCGGCCCGCCGCGCCGAAGAAGGTCCCGACGCGCTTGCCGGCCAAGCCGCCGCAGTACACGCAGGTGTTCGGTGACGCGCTCGTGGCGGAGTGCGCGCGCGACGAGCGGGTGGTGGGCATCACCGCCGCGATGAACTCGGGCACCGGGCTGAACATCCTCCAGAAGGCGCTTCCCGAGCGCTACTACGACGTGGGCATCGCCGAGCAGCACGCGGTGCTGCTGGCCGCGGGCATGGCGCTCGGGGGCGCGAAGCCGGTGGCCGCGATCTACTCGACCTTCCTCCAGCGCGCCTACGACCAGATCGTGCACGATGTCTGCCTGCAGAAGCTGAACGTGGTGTTCGCGATGGACCGCGCCGGCCTCGTGGGCGACGACGGCCCCACGCACCACGGAGCGTTCGACATCTCCTACCTGCGCTGCCTTCCGCACATCACGCTGATGGCCCCGCGCGACGAGGCGATGCTCGTGCACATGCTTCACAGCGCGCTGCTCCACGACGGCGGCCCGGTGGCGCTGCGCTACCCGCGCGGTGAGGGCGAGGGCGTGCCGCTGCCCGAGCGCCCCGAGGCGATCGAGATCGGCCGTGGCGAGCTGCTGGTGGAGCCCGCGAACGCCCGCGTGGCGTTCCTGGGCTACGGATTCGGGGTGAGCGTGGCACTGGGTGCCGCGAAGCTGCTCGAGGACGAGCACGGACTCGAGGCCACGGTCGCCGACGCGCGCTTCGCGAAGCCCCTCGATGGCGAGCTGATCGCCCAGCTGGTCGAGGACCACGACGTGCTCGTGACCGTCGAGGAGAACGTGCTGTCGGGTGGCTTCGGCTCGGGCGTGCTCGAGCTGCTGTCAGACCGCGACCTGGCCGGGCACGCGCGCGTGCTGCGCTTCGGCCTGCCCGACCGCTACGTGACCCACGGCAAGCCGGACCTCCTGCGCGAGGAGGTCGGGCTCACCCCGCGGGCCGTCGCCGACCAGGTGGCACACGCAGTGCTCGCGCCCAGCGGCGCGCTGGCGTAAGCGAAACGCGCTCTTAGCGGCTGCCATTAGGCAAGCCGCGTCCACCGCGTTGCCCCGCGCCCCCTACCCGAACGGCCGCTATCACCAGCGCTGGAGCGAGGTGTCCGGCCGCAGCGCCATGGCGAAGGCCGCGATCAGCTTCGTGGTGGCCTCCACGTCGCTGAGCTGGACCAGCTCGACCGGGGAGTGCATGTAGCGCAGCGGGATCCAGACGCCGCCCGTGGGCACGCCCGAGCGGCTCCAGTGCAGCTCGTCGGCGTCGGTCCAGGTGCCGCGGCCGGCCGCCTCCATCGTGTACTCGATGCCCTCGGCGCCCGCCGCCTCCTGCAGCAGCTCGGTCACGCGCGGGTTCAGCACGGGGCCGCGGCCGATCACGGGGCCGTCGCCGAGGGCGTGCTCGCCCGTGCGGCTGGGCTCGACGCCCGGGGCGTCGGTGGCGTGAGTCACGTCCACCGCGATCGCCACTCCCGGCTCCAACCCGAACGCGGCGGCGCGCGCGCCGTAGGCGCCGATCTCCTCCTGCACGGCGCCCACCGCGGCCACGGGTCCGTGCGCGCCGCCGGCCTCGGCCACGAGCCTGACCACCTCGAGCGCGACGTAGGCGCCCAGGCGGTTGTCGAGCGACCTGGAGGTGAGGCGGCCGTTCGGCAGCTCGACCGGCTGGGCGTCGATAACCAGCGGATCGCCGATGGCGACCGTCTTGCGCGCCTGGTCGCGGTCGGCGACCCCGATGTCCACGTGCAGGTCCTTCAGCTGGACGGCGCGGTTGCGCTCCTCGTCCTCGAGCAGGTGCGTGGGCTTGCGGCCCACCACGCCCGGCACCGGGCCCGCCTTGGTGAGCACCTCGACGCGCTGGCCAACGAGGATCTGCGGGTCCCAGCCGCCGGACGACACCGCCTTGAGGAAGCCCTTCTCGTCGATGTGGCTCACGAGCAGGGCGATCTCGTCGATGTGGCCGCTGATCAGGAGCAGCGGGCCGTCCCCGGTGCCGTCCACGAGCGCCGCCGGTGTGCCCATGGCGTCGGTGGTCACGCTGGCGAAGCCGGCGGCGGCGTCGCGCCAGACGGTGACCGGCGCCTCCTCGTGCCCGGGCGGGCCGGCCGCGGTCAGCAGGTCGCGCAGCAGGTCAGGCAGCGGCATGGGCCTCGATTGTGGGCTGGACGTTCACTTCGGAGCGCAGGCTATTCGCGACATTGCAGTGCGAATGCGCCAAATCCACGAGCTTGCGGACGCGGTCGCCCGGCTCGCCGGAGCCGAGGACTATGCGCGGGCGGAGCGTGATCGTGGTGATGAGGTCGCCCGGCATCTCGGCCTCGGCGCGGTCCTCGTACGCCACCACGTCGATGCGCGCCTTCGCGGCCAGGTGCAGGAACCACAGCATCTGGCAGGAGGACGCGGCCATCACCACCAGCTGCTCGGGGTTCAGCAGGCGTGGGTCGCCCTTCGACTCGCCCGTGGTCAGCTCTACCGGCTGCTCGGCCGGCGGCGCGACGGCCTCGTGGGCGCGGTCGTAGTGCTCCCAGCCGAGGCCGGTCGAGCCCTCCCAGCGCACCCTTGCCTCGTAGCGGGCCACGGGGCGAGTCTCCCAAAAAGAAACGACCCGCCGAGGCGGGCCGTTCCTGAGGGAGGAGTGATGCATATGTGGATCGTTGGGAAAAAGTTTCTGGGATTCAGGTTACGGCTCTGAAACCGAAGCTGTGTGAGCTGAGTCACAGTGCCTCCCGAGTACGCTCCCGCCGTGGCGAAGCAGAGGCTGGACACCCTGCTCACCGAGCGCGGGCTGTACGAGAGCCGCTCCCGGGCGGCGGCGGCCGTGCTGGCCGGCGACGTGCGCCTGGGCGGCGACGGCCGGCGGGCCCAGAAGCCCGGGCAGCTCGTGGCCGCCGACGTCGACGTGGCGGTGGCCGAGCCCCCGGCCTACGTCTCGCGCGGGGGGATCAAGCTGGCGAACGCGCTCGACGCCTTCGGTCTGGATCCGGCCGGGCGGCGCTGCCTGGACGTGGGCGCCTCCACCGGAGGCTTCACCGACTGCCTGCTCCAGCGCGGGGCCGCGGCGGTGATAGCGCTCGACGTGGCCTACGGCGAGCTGCACTGGCGGCTTCGCCAGGACCCCCGGGTCACGGTGCTGGAGCGCTCGAACGCCCGAGCGCTCGAGCCCGGCGCGCTGCCCTACGCGCCCGACCTCGTGGTGGTCGACGTGTCGTTCATCTCGCTCGCCAAGGCGCTTCCGGCGGCGCTCGCGTGCGCCGCGCCGGCGTTCGACTGCCTGGCGCTCGTCAAGCCGCAGTTCGAGCTCGGCCGCGAGCGGGTGGGCAGGGGCGGCGTGGTGCGCTCGGCGGACGACCGGCGCGCGGCGCTCGTGTCGGTCGGCGAGCTGGCCCGCGACGAGCTCGGGCTGTCCGTGCTCGGCTTCGCCTCGTCAGGGCTGCCCGGCCCAGCGGGCAACCGCGAGAGCTTCGCCTGGCTCGCCGAGCCGGGGCGCGAGGGCGCGGTGCGGGACGTCGTGGCGGCCGCGCGCGAGGTGGAGCCCTGATGGAGGCGCCGCGCACGGTCACGGTCTTCACCCGCCGCAACCCCTCGCAGACCGCCGTCGCGCTCAAGCGCGTGGTGGAGCTTGCGAACGAGGCCGGCGTCGAGGTGCGGGTGCTCGACGAGGAGCTGGCAAAGCACGGCCTGAGCGAGGGCGACAACGGCATCGGGCGGCTCGACGAGCCGGGAGACGGCACCGACCTGGCCCTGGCGCTGGGCGGCGACGGCACGATCCTCACCACCCTGCGCCGTTACGCAGGGCGCGGCGTGCCCGTGTTCGCGGTGAACTACGGGGCGATCGGCTTCTTGGCGAGCGTCGAGCAGAGCGAGCTCGAGGAGGGCGTGCGCCGCGCCCTGCGGGGCGACTTCGAGGTGCTTGCCCTGCCCGCGCTCACGGCCACCACCGCCCAGGGCGACCACCTCGCCGTCAACGACATCTCGTTCCACCGCCTCCAGGAGGGCCGTGTGGCCGAGCTGGCCTACTCCGTGCGCGGCGAGGAGCTCGGCCAGGTGCGCTGCGACGGCCTTGTCGTCTCAACCGCTGCCGGGTCCACCGGCTACAACCTGGCCAACGGCGGGCCCGTCCTGGCCTGGGGAGTGGCCGGCTACGTGGTGTCGTTCATCGCCCCGCACACCCTCACCGCGCGGGCGCTGGTGGTGGCTCCGGACGACCTGATGGAGGTCACGAACCGCTCGAAGGAGGAGCCGGTCGAGATGACCACCGACGGCCGCGCGGTCTGCTCGGCGGCTCCCGGGGAGACGGTCACGATCCGCTTCCAGGAGGGCCGCGCCCTGCTCGCCCAGATGCCCGGCGCGACCTTCTACCACCGCTTGCGCGACAAGTTCGGCCGCCTGGCCTACTGAGACCAGTCGCGCTCTCGGGGCCGCGGTGAGGCGGGCGCCCCCACCGCGTTGCCCCGCATCCCGACGCCACCGTGTTGCGCTCGCGCGGGCGGCCGCTCCGTCGGGACCCACTGCTAGACCTGGCCGGGTGCTGCTCGAGCTGCGCATCGAGAACCTGCTCCTGATCGAGCGGGCGGAGCTTCGCCCCGGCGAGGGCTTGACGGTGATCACCGGCGAGACAGGCGCCGGCAAGACCGTGCTCGCCCACGCTCTCGACCTGCTGCTGGGCGGAAAGCCGCGCGCCGGGATCGTGCGCCCGGGCGCGCCCGAGGCCTATGTGGAGGGCGTGTTCGAGCTGCCGCCGGGCCTGCTGGAGCGTCCCGAGCTGGGCGACCTTCGCGAGCGAGTCGATGGCGACTCCGGCGAGCTGGTGCTGGCTCGGCGCGTGGGCTCGGAGGGCCGCTCGCGCGCGTTCGTGCAGGGCCGCTCGGCGTCGGCCGCGGACCTGCGCGAGCTCG
>DAIMGB010000054.1:0-3005 GCA_036724195.1 Thermoleophilaceae bacterium | reverse complement strand
CCGGCTCACCGTGGCAAGCGCGCAGCTCGAGCTGCTCGACGGCTTCTGCGGGGCCGCGCACCTGGAGGCGCGCGAGGCGCTGGGCGAGGCGCACGCCCGCATGAGGGGGCTCGCGGCCCAGCTCGACGAGCTCAGCGGCCGAGCGGGCGCGCGCGACCGCGACCTCGACCTGCTGGCATTCGAGATCGAGGAGATCGACTCGCTCGCGCCCAGCGAGTCCGAGAAGCAGTCCCTGCTCGCCGAGCGCGGGCGCTTGCGCCAGCTCGACGGCCTGCTGGCCGCCGCGGCGGGCGGAGCCGAGGCCATCGACCCGGACGGAGGCGACGGTGCGGCGGGGGTCGCGGCGCTGCTGGCGCAGGCGGAGTCGCTGGCCGCGCCCGTCGACGGCGCGGACCCCGAGCTCGACGCGCTGGCCGCGCGGCTCGCCACGCTGCGGATCGAGGCCGCGGACCTCGGCGCCGAGCTGCGCCGCTACGCGGAGGGCCTCGAGGCGGAGCCGGGCCGGATCGAGCAGGTCGAGGAGCGGCTCGAGCTCTACGACCGGCTGGAGCGAAAGCACGGCGGCAGCGTGGAGGCGGTGCTCGAGCACGCCGAACGCTGCAGGGCCGAGCGCGAGCGGCTGGAGGGCGCCGAGGTGGCGCTCGAGCGCGCCCGCGACGAGCTCGAGCGGGCGGGTGCCGAGCGCGAGCGCCTGGCCGCCCGCGTCACCAAGGCACGCGCCAAGGCGGCGCCGAAGCTGGGCGAGCGGGTGCTCGGGGAGCTGGCCGCGCTCGCCATGGAGGACGCCCGCTTCGAGGTCCACCTGGAGCCGCGCGAGGAGATCGGGCCGAGCGGCGCCGAGCGGGTCGAGTTCATGCTGGCGCCCAACCCCGGGGTGCCGGCCGCGCCCGTGCGCGAGAGCGCCTCGGGCGGCGAGCTGTCCCGAGTGATGCTCGCGCTGATGACCGTTGCGGGCGCGGGTGCCTCGGGCACGCTCGTGTTCGACGAGGTGGACGCCGGCGTGGGCGGCCAGACCGCCCGCGCGGTGGGCGAGCGGCTGCGCGCGCTCGGAGAGGAGCGCCAGGTGCTCTGCATCACGCACCTCCCGCAGATCGCCGCGCTGGGGGGCGGCCACTACCGCATCGAAAAGTCGGCCGAGGGCGAGCTGGCGGTTGCCAGCGTCGAGGCGCTCGACGGGGAGGCCGTCGTGGCCGAGCTGTGCCGGATGCTGGGCGCGGAGGCCTCCGATGCCGGCGCCCGCCGGCACGCCGAGGAGCTCCTCGCGGCGGCGTAACAGGCGTCCGCCGCCCGCGTGGGTATAGTCGAATCCCCAGAGACCTGAATGCCCCAGAGCCGCCCTGACACTCGCTTCATCTTCGTCACAGGCGGTGTTGTCTCCGCACTCGGCAAGGGCATCGCCGCCGCCTCGATGGGTCAGCTGCTGGTGTCGCGCGGGCTGTCCGTGACGATCCAGAAGTTCGACCCGTACATCAACGTGGACCCGGGCACGATGAGCCCGTTCCAGCACGGCGAGGTGTTCGTGACCGAGGACGGCTCGGAGACCGACCTCGACCTCGGGCACTACGAGCGCTTCACCGACGTGAACACCTCGCGGGCGTCCAACGCGACCGCGGGCGCGATCTACGACTCGGTGATCCGGCGCGAGCGCCGCGGCGACTATCTCGGCGGCACCGTCCAGGTGATCCCGCACATCACCGACGAGATCAAGAACCGCATCCGCCTGGTGGCGGAGTCCGCCGATGTGGACATCGTGATCACCGAGATCGGCGGCACGGTGGGCGACATCGAGTCGCTGCCGTTCCTCGAGGCGCTGCGCCAGTTCCAGGTCGACCAGGGGCGCGACCGCTGCATGTTCATCCACCTCACGCTGGTGCCGTTCCTGGGCCACGCCGGCGAGCTGAAGACCAAGCCCACCCAGCACTCGGTGCAGGAGCTGCGGCGCATCGGCATCCAGCCCGACATGGTGGTCTGCCGCTCCGAGGGCCCACTCGGCCGCGACATCCGCAGCAAGATCGCCCTGTTCGCCAACCTGCCGGTGGAGTCGGTCATCTCCGCGCGCGACGTGGACTCCATCTACAAGGTGCCGCTCTTCTTCAGCGTCGAGGGTGTGGACCACGAGATCCTCGAGCACTTCAAGCTCGAGGCCCCGGCGCCCGACCTGACCGACTGGCGCGGGCTCGTGGAGCGGATCGATTCCGCTTCGACGCCCGTCCGGATCGGCCTGGTGGGCAAGTACAACCAGCTTGCCGACGCCTACCTGTCGGTCACCGAGGCGCTCAACCACGCGGGCGTGCACCACGGCGGCAAGGTCGAGGTCGTCTGGATCGACTCGGAGGAGCACACCCCCGAGGAGCTCGCCTCGGTCGACGGCATCCTGATCCCGGGCGGCTTCGGCCACCGCGGCATCGAGGGCAAGATCGCCGCGGCCAGGTACGCGCGCGAGAATGGCGTGCCCTTCCTGGGCATCTGCCTCGGCATGCAGATCGCGGTGGCCGACTTCGCGCGCCACGTGGCCGGCATGGAGGGCGCGAACTCCACCGAGTTCGACCCCGAGACCCCGTTCCCGGTGATTGACCTCCTTCCGGAGCAGAAGGAGGTGCGCGACATGGGCGGCACGATGCGACTGGGCGCCGACCCGGTGAAGCTGCACGACGGCACTCGCGCCCGCGAGATCTACGACGAGCCCGTCATCTACGAGCGCCACCGCCACCGCTACGAGGTGAACAACCACCTGCGCAAGCGGCTCGAGCACGCCGGCCTCGTGTTCTCAGGCACCTCGCCCGACGACCGCCTGGTCGAGGTCATCGAGCTGCCCGACCACCCCTTCTTCGTTGCCTCGCAGTACCACCCCGAGTTCAAGTCGCGCCCGCTGCGCCCGCAGCCGCTGTTCAGGGACTTCGTGGGCGCCGCGCGCGACCGCGCGCTCGAGCGGGCGCCCGAGGTCGAGCCTGGCGTGCACGCTCAGGTCCAGGCCTCTGACTGACCAGCAGCTCCTCGACGACTTC
>DAIMGB010000053.1:0-8654 GCA_036724195.1 Thermoleophilaceae bacterium | reverse complement strand
TGCGCCGCGCGCTCACGTCGAGCAGGCCGAGGTGCTCGCGGTCGAGCATGATCAGGCCGGCACAGGTGCCCAGCACCGGGCGCCCGGCGCGCACCAGCTCGCGCAGCGGCTCCGCCAGCCCCTCACGCTCGATGCCCAGCGTCATGGTGGTGGACTCTCCCCCGGGGATCACGAGGCCGTCAAGCCCCTCGAGCTGCTCGGCGGTGCGCACCTCGCGCGCCTCGGCGCCGAGCTCGCGAAGCAGTCGCGCGTGCGCCTCGAAGTCGCCCTGGAGGGCGAGCACGCCGATCTCAGGCGCGCTCACCAGCCGCGGTTCTGGAGCAGGCCGCCGTTGGCCTCGAGCGTGGAGATCTCGATGCCCGCCATCGGCTCGCCCAGCCCGCGCGAGGCGGCGGCCACCCGCTGGGCGTCCTCGAAGTGGGTGGTGGCCTCGACGATCGCCCTGGCCCGCCGCGCGGGGTCCGACGACTTGAAGATGCCCGACCCAACGAAGTTGCCCTCGGCGCCCAGCTGCATCATCAGCGCGGCGTCAGCCGGGGTGGCGATGCCGCCGGCGCAGAACAGCACCACGGGCAGCTTGCCCGTCTCGGCCACGTCGCGCACGAGGTCGAGCGGCGACTGCAGCTCCTTGGCGGCCGTGGGCAGCTCGGTCTCGTCGAGCGATTTCAGGCGGCGCAGCTCGCCCGTGATCAGGCGGATGTGGCGCACGGCCTCGACCACGTTGCCGGTGCCGGCCTCGCCCTTCGAGCGGATCATCGCCGCGCCCTCGGCGATTCGGCGCAGCGCCTCGCCGAGGTTGGTGGCCCCGCACACGAACGGCACCTTGAAGTTCCACTTGTCGATGTGGTGGGCCTCGTCGGCGGGCGTGAGCACCTCGGACTCGTCGATGTAGTCCACCTCGAGCGCCTCCAGCACCTGCGCCTCGGCGAAGTGTCCGATCCGCGCCTTGGCCATCACCGGGATCGACACCGCCTCCTGGATCGCGGCGATCATCGAGGGGTCGGACATGCGCGCCACGCCCCCGTCCTTTCGGATGTCGGCGGGCACGCGCTCGAGCGCCATCACGGCGGCCGCGCCGGCGTCCTCGGCGATCTTGGCCTGCTCGGCGGTGACCACGTCCATGATCACGCCGCCCTTCAGCATCTCGGCCAGGCCGGACTTGACTCGGAAGGTGCCGGTGTCCCTCATCGAGACCATGGTATCCGCACCAGAGCTACGCTCTGGCCCGATGCGGCGGGTCCACCTCGCGCTGGCGATCGTCTTCGCCCTGGCGGCGGCGCCGGCGGCGCAGGCCGCCCCCTCCGGCCACACGGTGGCAAGGGATCTGGCATTCACGCGCTCGCAGCTGCGCGCGAGTGCGGACACGCTGGCGCCGGGCGCCTACCCGTGGCTGACCAACCCCTCCGGCGCCTGGCGCACCAGGACGGCCGGCTGGTGGACCAGCGGCTTCTTCCCGGGCAGCCTCTGGCTGGCCTATGGCGACACGGGCGACGCGGCCTGGCGCGCGCGGGCCAGGCGCTGGCAGGCCGGGGTCGAGGCCCAGAAGAACAACACCACCACCCACGACGTGGGCTTCATGATCATGAGCAGCTTCGGCAACGGCTACCGCTACACGGGGGCCGGCGCCTACCGGAAGGTGGTGCTGGCAGCGGCGCGCTCGCTGGCGTCGCGCTTCAACCCCGCTGTGGGCTGCACCAGGTCGCTCGGCAGCTCCTCGAGCCCCGTCTTCACGGTGCTGATCGACAACATGATGAATCTCCAGCTGCTGTTCTGGGCGGCGCGCCACGGCGGCGAGGCGAAGTGGCGCAAGATGGCGATAAGCCACGCCCTGAAGACACGCGAGCAGTTCGTCCGCCCGGACGGCAGCACCTTCCACGTGGTCGACTTCAACTCCTCCACGGGAGCGGTCCGGAGCAGGCACACCGACCAGGGCCTTAGCGACCAGTCCACCTGGTCGCGCGGCCAGGCCTGGGCTCTCTACGGCTTCACCACGGCCTTCCGCGAGACCCACGACTCGCGCTTTCTCGACACGGCGCGCCGCACGGCCGACTTCTTCGTGTCCCACCTGCCGGCCGACAAGGTGCCCTACTGGGACTTCAGCGCGGCCGGCCCCGGCCAGCCGCGCGACTCGTCGGCCGCCGCCATCGCGGCCTCCGGGCTGCTCGAGCTGGCTCGCGTCGAGCGCAGCCATGCCCGCGCCAAGGGCTACCGCGCAGTCGCAGGGCAGATCCTCGACTCGCTCTCCTCCCCCGCCTACCTGGCGACGCCCGGGGCGAGCAGGGCCATCCTGCTGCACGGCACCAGCAACAAGCCCGACGGCGAGCAGGACAGCGGCACCGTGTACGGCGACTACTACTTCATCGAGGCGCTCCAGCGCTTCCGCCGCCCCACCCTGCGGCTGCGCATCGCCAGGCACGGCCGGACGGTGGCGGTGAAGGTGCACGCCAACGCGCCCGGGCGCGCCACCGCCTCGCTCTCGCGCGGGCGGGTCGTGCTGGCCAGGCGGGCCGTCGCCTTTCGCCACGCCGGCTGGCGCACCGTCCGCCTGCGGGCGAAGGGCGCGGGCGGTGGGCACGTCCGGCTGCGGGTGGCCTTCGTGGCGGACAACGGCCGGCGAGCCGTGGCCCGCCGGCAGGTCAGCCTCGGCGCCTGACGGCTAGTGGCAGCTGGCGGACCCGGAGTCCGCCGCGACGGGCCAGAGCGACCACCCGTGCGGGATCGCCGTAGACGACGTCGCTGCTGATCCTCCGCACGACATAGCCGAGGCGCTCCCACGCTCGCTGCTTGCGGGCATCCTCGGCGGGAAATTGGTGGTACTGCGGCCCGTCGATCTCGAGGATCAGCCTCTCGTCCGTCCACACCAGGTCGGCCTCCTCGCCCGCGATCCTGATGTTTGTCCTTGGCCGTCGGATGCCCGCGTCGTGCAGCAGCTCGAGAGCCCGGCTCTCGGCATCCGAGCGAGTCTCCCCGTACGGGATCGCCGCGTAGCGGGTGGCCAGGTCCCTGAGCAGACGCGTACCCCTTCGGCCGGGATGGCTTTCGAGGGTGACCAGCAGTTGGTGTGTGGTCGTGGTCTTCAGCCTCTGCGCCTCGCGGAATGCTCTGCGGATGTCGCGGGAGCTGATGTTGGGAGCGAGGTCGATCAGGGTTCGTGGCGCGCTGGTGATCCTGATGCCGTCGCGCGTGGTCGTGTGGCCCTCCAGCATGGCCGACCGAAGGACGAGGACCCCGCCCAGCCGCCGCCGGCCTCCGCTGCCCGGGCGCGTAACGATTTCGTAGCTCCCGCGAACCGCCTGATGCCCCAGCACGCCGCCGCGCTCGCGTGGCTCAGCACGCTGTCCGGACTCGTCAGCGTCGCCGCGATCCACCGCTGCCGGCGACCGAGCGGCGCACTGGTCATGGCGTACACGCCTGGATGCACCACGCGCCAGCCCCACTTGCGTACCCGATGGGCAATCGCGTGGCGGGTCAGCCCCAATGCGGCGAGCTGCCAGGCGGCAACGACATCATCCTGGCGTGCAGCAAGCTCCCTGACACGAACGTCCATCCCATACGGCTATAGCCGTACAAAGCGGACGTTCGCCCCCCGGGGCCCGGGCCGGGGCTAGTGGCAGCTCGCGGACCCGGAGTCCGCCGCGACGCCCGACACCGCCGCCAGGAAGCGCCAGTCGTAGGCGCCGTCGCGCAGGGTCAGCTGGCCGACGCCGACAGTGCCGGTGTCTCGGAACTGGCTGTTGGGCAGCGGCTGCACGATCCCGTGCTGGCTGCGCCCGCCCTCGCCGATCGTGATCTGGCGGATGCCGTTAACCGGGTCGGCCACGCCGTCGGGCGTCTGCGGCCCGAAGCGCTCGTAGATGTGGTCGTGGCCGTTCAGGATCAGATCCGCGCCGCCGGCGTAGAGGGCGTCCCAGGCGGGCTTCATGTCGCCGTGGTCGTTGAAGCGGCCCGAGCTGAAGGTCGGCCGGTGCCAGTAGGCGAGGGTGCACGTGGCCGGGTGGGCGGCCAGGTCGGACTTCAGCCACTGGATCTGCGGCGAGTCGGCTCCGCAGCCGCCGATGTTGTTGCACTCCGAGTTCAGTGCCTCGATGTGCCAGGTGCCGATGTCGAAGCTGTAGTAGCCCTTGTCGCGGTCGCCGGCCTGGCCCGACTGCACCCCGGGGCCGTTGAAGTAGTCGAAGTAGCCGCTGGCGCCGGGGGTCTCGTACTCGTGGTTGCCCGGCACGGGCTTGATGATCGGCTTGAGCCGGCCCCAGCTCGGGTCGAAAGCGGCGAGGAAGTTCGCGTACTCGCCGCGCTCGTACTGCAGGTCGCCGATGGCCAGGACGTTGGTCAGGTCGGCCCGCAGCATCAGGTCCGAGCTCTGCTTCTGGTGGCAGAACGAGCCCTGGCCCTGGCCGTTGTTGAAGGACGGGTCGTTCGGGGAGCAGGCCGCGTCGCCCGCGGCGGCCACCACGGGCGGCAGGCCGGTGGCCTGCCAGCTCGGGAACGAGGAGGCGGAGCTCGCGGTGGTGATGCGCCGGGCGCGGACGTTGCGGCTGGCGGGCAGCTTCTTGATGGGCGACCCCGCGACCTTCATGAAGTACACGGTGCGCTTGCCGTGGCTCGTGTAGGTGAAGGTCACGCGGCTGCCGTCGGGCGAGAAGCTGGGGTCGCCCTCGTCGCCCGGCGTGGCCGTCAGGCGGCGGCGGTGACCGCCGTTGGCTGTGAGCAGGTAGAGATCGCGGTGGCCGGCCTTGCCGTTCACGTACACGAGCGTGCGCCCCGTTGGCGACCAGGACGGCGCGAGGTCGGCGTCCGGGCTCCTCGTGAGCCGCTTGGCCGTGCTCGAGCCCTGCGTGATCGAGTAGATGTCGTCGTTCTTGCCCACCCGGCGCACGAACGCGACGCGGCCGTTCTTGGCCCAGTCGGGCGAGTGATCGTCGGCGGGGTTGAAGGTGAGCGCGCGGGGAGTGCCGCCCTCGGCGCTGACCGTGTACAGGTTGCGATGCCCGCGGCTGCCGCGGGCGAACACGAGCTGGTCACCACCCGCCGACCAGTCGGCCATGGTGTCCTTCGGACCGCTCGTGAGCTGGCGCAGCATCGTGCCGTTCATGTACTCGATCCAGATCTGCGCGCCGGCCTCGCCGTAGCGGGTGAAGGCCAGGCGCAGGCCGCCGGGAGACGCCGAGGGCTGGTCGGCGCGGCCCTGGGTGGGAATCACACGCAGACCGGTGCCGTTCGAGTTGCGCGCGTAGATCACGCGCGAGGCGCCGCGCTTCGCCGAGAAGGCCAGCTGGCCGTTCTTGGGCTTGACGGAGGCCGCCTCAGCGCTCGCGGTACCCCACGCGAGCAGGGCCAGGACGATCAGGGCAGGTCGTAGGCGCCGCATGGGGACCCGAACACGTTAGGGCACCCGAAGGTTGCGCTTACTTGAGCCTGAACGCCTTGATGCGGTCGGCGTAGGCCGGCTCGTCCTGGGCGTAAACCCCATAGGCGAGCGCCTGGATCACCCCGAGCAGGGCGCTGTGGCTGCGCACGTAGGCGGGGCTGTTCGAGGAGTAGTAGAGCTTGTGGTCGGCCAGCTTGGCGATCTCCGACAGCGTGGCGTCGGCGATCGCGATCGTGGCGGCGCGGCGGTTGCGGGCCAGCTTCATGGCTCGAACCACGAGCGGGTGCGGGCGGCCGGCCGAGAAGCCCACCATCACGGTCTTCTCGTCCACCCTGCCGAGCTTGGCGAGGCCCTCCTGGCTCGGGCTGGCCACCACCTCCACGCGCAGGTCGAGCAGCATCAGCAGGTGGCGCAGGTAGCTGGCGAAGAAGGCCATCTGGTCGGTCCCGCAGAGCACGATCCGCTCCGCGCGCGAGACCAGGTCGATTGCCGCGGCCACCTCGTCGCGGTCCACGCGCCGGGCTGTCTCCTCCACGTTCGCGTGGTCGGCCGCGAGCGCGGCCTCGAAGTCGGTCTGGTCGATCGGGAACAGCGGCGCGGTGGTCAGCTCGGCCTGCGCGCCGTTGGAGTTCTCACGCCCGCGCCGGTACTCGTCGCGCGCGGAGGCCTGAAGCTCGGGGAAGCCCTCGAAGCCGAGCGCCTGGGCGAAGCGAACGACGGTGGAGCTCGAGGTGTTGGCGCGGCGGGCCAGCTCCTCGGCGGTGTGGAACGCGGCCTCCTCGAGGTGGTCCACGATGTACTGCCCGACGTCCTTCTGGGAGCGGGAGAACTCGTCGAAGCGCTGACGGATCTCCTCGGACAGTGTGAGGGCGGTCGTGCCGGAGCGTGTCACGGACCCCTGATTCGCTCGCGGCGCGCAAGTTCCTTCCGAGACTCAGCGCAGTTAGGCGCCGGCGCCCGACGGCGCCGGCGCCCCTGCGGTTGCGATTACGGCTGGACGACCAATGGATTCACCTCCCTCTTCTCGCCAGGTACACGTGCTTCTGGTGGCGCTCCTCGTCGGGCCCGTGCTCCAGCCGCGCCCCGGGCAGCTGGCCCCGGGTCGCGACGAGCTCGAGGCCCGCGAGCTCGAGCGCCCGCTCCACCTCCGCGCGCGGGTGGTGGCGCTGCCAGTGGGTGGTCGATGAGCGGCTCCAGCGGTCGTCGCCCTCCTCGACGAATACGTAGATCGTGGCCCTGAAGCTCTCGCCGGGCCGCGGGTCCGCGCTGGGCTTGCCGCGCCAGCAGAACATGCGGCCGTCGGAGTCGCCGATCGAGTCGCGCCCGAACAGCCGCCGGTAGGTGCCGAGGCTGTTCAGGTCGAAGGCCAGCAGCCCGCCGGGCGCGAGGTTCGCGGCCATCCCGCCGATCGCGGCCTCGAGCCCCTCGCTGTCGAGCACGTAGTTGAGCGAGTCATCGAGGCAGGTGACCAGGTCGAACTCGCCGACCCGGGGCAGCTCGCGCATGTCCGCCAGGAAGAGGTCGGAGCCGGGCGGCGCCTTCTCGCGCGCGAGCTCCACCATGGCCGGCGAGAGGTCGCAGGCCGCGATCTCGTAGCCGCGCCTGGCCATCGGCTCGAAGCTCTTGCCGGTGCCGCAGGCCACGTCGAGCAGGCGCCGCCCCCGCAGCCCGTGCTCGAAGGCCAGCGCCTCCAGCGCGCCCAGCCACGTCTCGTAGTCGTAGCCCGCGGTGAACTCGTCGTAGTGCTCGGCCAGGCCCTCGTAGGCGCCCAGGGCCGAGTCCTCCACGAGCAGGGTCTGCGCCTCCATCACCACGTAGACCCGCTGAGCGATCAGAAATGTTTCAGCGAACTGCAATCCTCGCGCCGTGGAGTCAGCGGCGCGCGCCCCCGCGCCCTCGAACCCGGCCTGGGACTGGGCCGGATTGCGCCGCTGCGCAAGCCGGGAGGCCGGCCGGCTGCTGGGCGATCCCCATGACGCCGAGGACGCCGCGCAGGAGGCGATGATCCGCGCCTGGCGCCAACGCGAGTCGTGCCGCTCGCCCGACGCCCCAGAGGCCTGGCTGCGCCAGATCGCCCGCAACGAGGCACTGCGCCAGCACGGCCGCGCACTCGCGCGCGAAACAGAGCCGTTGCCGGAGCCCGAGGCCGCGACGGAAGCCCCGGAAGACCGCCTGGTGGATCGGCTATACATCGACGAGGTACTGCGTAGCCTTCGCGGGCAGGACCGCCTGCTTGTGCTGATGCGCTACAAGCTCGATCTGCCCGATGTTGCGATTGCGGAACGTCTGGGCATAGCCGAGAGCACAGTTCGAGTGCGACTACATCGACTAAAAATGGAATTGCGTGTTCTAATCAGAGATCTGCGATGAAAGCGATCAACGACATAAACGACCCTCGGCTCGTCAAAGCGCTCGCGCATCCGCTGCGCGTGCGCATCCTCGGCGTGCTCCAAGACCGGGTGGCCAGCCCGAGCGATCTTGCCGGGGAGCTCAAGGCTCCGCTTGGCAATGTGAGCTACCACGTGCGCATCCTCGCGCAGCTTGGACTGCTCAAGCTCGTGAAGAAGCGCCCGCGCCGCGGCGCCATCGAGCACTACTACGAGGCCCGCAGCCGCGTGCGCGTGTCCGACCGCGCCTGGGGGCAGGTGCCGAACGTCGTCAAGGAGGCGATGGTCAACGCCACGCTGGACCAGGTCTCCACCTACGTCGAGCAGTCCGCTGAGTCCGGCGGCTTCGAGCGCGCCAACGCGCACCTCATGCGCCAGCCGCTGCGGCTCGACGAAAAAGGCTGGTCGGAGCTGTCCGCGCTCGTGCTGAAAACGCTGGAGCGCTCGAACGAGATCGAGGCCGCCAGCCTGGAGCGCCTGAAGGCGGGCAACCACGAGGGCGAGTTCGAGGCCGGCCTCGTGATGATGCTGTTCGAGGCGGTGGCGGGCGGCGTGCCGCCGGTGGCCGACCCCGAGCAGGGCGAGAACTCGCACCACACGGGCCGCAAGGCAACCGCGCGCAGCTAGTCGGCCTCGACGCGGGCCCGGCGCCAGTCCACGGCCCGGCCCTCCGCGTCGAGCACCAACTCGACGCGGTCACCCACCCCCACGTCGTCGGCCTCGTCGCTGGAGCTCTCGACGACCTCTGAGCCGCCCTCCTCGCGCTGCACCTGTACGCGCCGCGTACCGACCCAGCGGCCGGTCACGGTGGCAAAGGATGGGTCGGGGTCGGTCAACGTACCGCTCAACGCTTTTTATCAGTTCGCCCTCCGGCGGTGGCGGGACCGCAAGTAGGCTGC
>DAIMGB010000052.1:7407-8669 GCA_036724195.1 Thermoleophilaceae bacterium | reverse complement strand
CGCCCCGGGCGCCCGCGAATCGAAAACCGGCCGCCGGCGCCGTGGGGCAACTTCCCGCTCTCGGAGCTCGTGATCCTGCTGGGCATCGGCCTGATGACCTGGGGCTTTCTCAGCTGGAGCGGGCCGGGCCACCTGCGCTTCGGCGCGGGCCTGGCGCTCGCCTCGCTGGGCGGCCTGGAGCTTGCCCTGCGCGAGCACCTCTCGGGCTACCGCTCGCACTCGAGCCTGCTGGCGGGCGCCGCGGCGCTGATCGCGGTGTCGGTGCTCGCGCTCGGCCCCGGGCCGCACCTGGCGTGGGCGCTCACGGCGATCGCCGCGGTGGTCTTCGGCCTGGCCTTCTACGGGCTGCGGGCGCTGTTCAAGCGGCGCTCCGGAGGGCTCGGATTTCGCTAGCTTGCCCGCATGCGCAACCTGCTGCGCGCCGGGGCGAGTGGGGTCATCCTGGTGCTGCTGATGCTGGGCGGCGGCCTGGTCCTGTGGATCGGCGTGCCGGCGGGCTGGCTCTGGGTCGGCGGCCGCATCGAGGGCGCGACCAACTCGATCGGGCTGGCCCTCCTCGCGATGCTGGCGGGGGTCGTGGCGAGCATCGCCGTGATCGTGCCCACGCTCAGCTGGCTGAACTTGAAGCACGGCCAGCTGCGCGAGGCCCGCGGCCTCGAGAGCCATGGCCAGACCGCTCTCGAGGGCGTGATGACCGTGAGCGTGGTGATCGCCGTGATCGCCTTCGTGATCTGGTTCTTCGTGATCGAGGGCCCGGGGCCGTCGCTGGCGCCGCGGCAGTGAGGCCGCGGTGAGCGCCGAGGCCGAGCAGCCGCGGCGGCTGCGCATCGCGGGCCTGCACCACATCACCGTGATCTGCCGCGACGTGCAGCGCTCGCTCGACTTCTACCGCAACCTGCTCGGCATGCGCCTGGTGCGCGAGACGGTCAACGAGGACGACCAGAGCGCCCGCCACCTCTACTTCGGCGACGAGCGCGGCCGGCCCGGCACGCTCGTGACCTGCCTCGAGTATCCACAGCTCGAGGAGGGCAAGGTCGGCCCAGGCTCGACCCACCACTTCGCCCTGGCCGTGGACTCCGTCGAGGAGCTGGCGGGGTGGCGCGACTACCTCGGCTCGCGGGGAGTGCCGTGCACCGAGGTGATGGAGCGCGGGCCATACAGCTCGATCTACCTGCGCGACCCCGACGGCCACATCGTCGAGCTGGCCGCGGGCGCCGCCGAGCTGCTGGAGGAATGAAGCGGGGCGGCGGCCGGGCTCGCCG
>DAIMGB010000052.1:4971-7397 GCA_036724195.1 Thermoleophilaceae bacterium | reverse complement strand
ACTCGCGGCCCGCCGGAGAACGGCAGCAGGCCTGGTGGCCCGCCGCCCGCCGCGTCAGGCTGCGGTCAGCGCGCGTCCGGGCATCGTGGCGCGGGTCGTGGGCGTGACCGCCCGCTCGCCCGGCCGCTCCGCCGCCGTCGCGCACTTGGCCGTCAGCACGGCCGCCAGCGCAAGGCGCTGGCGCTCCGTGAGCGTCCCGATCTGCTTGTTCTCCGGCACCCCGAGGGACACCAGCAACCTCCTACAGCGAGTCCTTCCCCAACGCTTCTGGCTCATCAGCAGGTCACTGACCGACATGCTGTGGGCCTGCCAGGGGCAGGTGAGCACGACGTCGGCCGCCGACAGCTCACCAGCCGCGATCTTCCGCTTCATCCGTGCACGGGCCAGCCGAACCCTGTTCGCGTACTCGAGGGCGCGTAGATGCTGTTGCTCCGCGCCACTGGTGGCTGAAATGCCCATGAATCCTCCCCACGCTCAATGCGCGTATCTCGCCGGATGCAGTTCCCCTGCCGACCTCTCAGATCCTTGGCGCCGGCATCGCGACAAGGAAGGCAAAACGGGCGACTGGACCGTGCCAATCGACCTATGCAGCTCCCTCACTTCGACGCGGCCCCCAAAGGCCGCGGCCAAGATATGCGCGTCCGGCCGCGAGCGTCAACCGTTCTCGGGGAGGCTCGCCCGCTAAGAGCGGGCTTTTCCTCTCGGACTAGGTTTGTCCAAATCTGGACAAGAGGAGTGGGTATGTTGGAGGGCGGAATGCGCTTCACGAAGATCGTCGCCACCATCGGACCGGCGTCTCGTGAACCCGAGATCCTCGAGCGCATGATCCGGGCCGGGGTGGACGTGGTGCGGCTCAACTTCGCCCACGGCACCGCCGACGAGCACGCTGAGACCGCCGGCCGGGTGCGCGAGGCGGCGGAGATCGTGGGGCGCGAGATCGCGATCCTCGGCGACGTTCCCGGTCCCAAGCTGCGGATCGGCCCCGTGGCCGGCGGGGTGGCCGAACTGGGGCGCGGGTCGCGCGTGGTCCTGGGCCAGGGCGGCGGCGAGGGCACCTCCGAGCGCCTGCCCGTCGCCTGGCAGGGCTTCCCCGAGCTGGTCAACGCCGGCGACGTGCTCTACCTGGCCGACGGCGCCGTGCGCCTGCGCGTGGACGAGGTCAGCGACGGCGACGTGGTCGCCAGGGTGGAGGTCGGCGGCAGCGTGGCCTCACGCCAGGGGCTGAACCTTCCGAACCTGACGGTCTCGCTGCCCGCCGTCTCGGACGACGACATCGCGCTGATCGACGCGGGCATCGACATGGGCGTCGACCTCGTCGCCCTCTCGTTCGTGCGCCGCCACGAGGACCTCGACCCCGTCCGCGAGCACCTCGCCAAGCGGAACTCCGACCTGCCCCTGATCGCGAAGATCGAGAAGCCGCAGGCGGCCGCGAACGGCGAGGAGATCATCGACGCGGCCGACGGCATCATGATCGCCCGCGGGGACCTCGGCATCGAGCTGCCGATCGAGCAGGTGCCGCTCGTCCAGAAGCGGCTGCTGGCCGTGGCCGGCCGGCGCGCCAAGCCCACCATCACCGCCACCCAGATGCTCGAGTCGATGGTGCACTCCACCCGCCCCACGCGCGCCGAGGTGGCCGACGTGGCCAACGCGATCTTCGACGGCACCGACGCGGTGATGCTCTCCCAGGAGACCGCCGTGGGGCATTACCCCGTCGAGGCCGTCGAGATGATGGCCGCGATCGCCCGGGCCACCGAGCGCGAGCTGCCCTACGGGCGCTGGCTTGCCGAACGCGGCCCGCAGGCAAACAACCAGTACCACGCGATCGCCTTCGGAGCGGTCGGCGCCGTCTACCAGCTCGGCCTCAAGGCGATCGTCTGCCCCACCAACACCGGTACCACAGCGCGGCTGATCTCCGCCTACCGCCCGCGCGCCCCCGTGCTGGCGCTCTCACCCCGGCTCGACATCGTGCGCCGCTGCCAGCTCCTCTGGGGGGTGACCGCCGCGGTGCACGAGGAGCCCCGGGAGACGATCGACCTGATCGACACCTGCGCCGACGCGGCGAAGCACGAAGGCCTGGCGGAGCCAGGGGACAAGATCGGCATCACCGCCGGCCTGCCCGCAGGGAAATCCGGCGGGACGAACCTGTTCAAGGTTCACGACGTTGAGTAACAACCGCGTTCCGTAGCGCGAGTTCCTCTAAGCGCGCTGCCCGCGGCCACACGCGCCCCCTACGCGACCGGTGGTGGGTTCGGGTAAGCGTCCTCTTGGCGCCCTCAGCGGTGGGGTCGGGGGCACGTGCCGCCGCGGGCAGCACGCCGAGATAGTCACGCCCTAAGGGGCGCGCTTTCGTTGTCTATATGCCCGCGCCTTTTCGACGTTTCCGCAGGACGCCATGTCGCACCAGCGGGCTGAGCGGTTCTTCGAGT
>DAIMGB010000052.1:0-4871 GCA_036724195.1 Thermoleophilaceae bacterium | reverse complement strand
TCGACGTTTCCGCAGGACGCCATGTCGCACCAGCGGGCTGAGCGGTTCTTCGAGTTGTCGTAGAAGGCCCATTGGCAGCATTCGCGTGGGCAGGCCTTGAAGCGCTCCCAGCTGCCGTCGGCGACGGAGGTGGCCACGGCGCCGAGGAGGGCGGCCAGGGCGCCGTCCACGCCGCCCGCGTCCGGCTCGAGGCGGGGGGCGCCGGCCAGCGACTGAACGCGGAGGCCGGCGCGGCTGGCCGCGCGGTCCAGGCGCTCCACCGCCCCGGTGTCCAGCTCGACGCCGTTGTTGGCCAGCGCCAGCGCGCGCAGACCCTCGCGGACGTCCATGGCGCGCCGCAGGTCGCCCTCGGTGACCTCCTCGTCGGCTGAGATCAGGTCGCGCTCTTTCAGCCAGGCCTGCAGGGCTGCGGCGGAGCCGAGCTCCTCCTCGTCGTCGTGGCTCTCGTGCATGTGGAGGCTGTTCACGAAGCGCTCGACGAGCTCCAGCTGTCCGGGCGGTTGCTTGGTAGGGCTTTGCTCCTCCATCAGCGTCTCCAGTCTAGGTCATTAGCCGGTGTGATAGCAGCGCTGCTTATGCCAAGTAGAAGTACCTCGTAACTTGCTATCGACGGTTACTGGTGTTAGAGTACCACCTAGATGAGAAAGCTGGTTACGAAGAGGAGGCCGACAGTGAGCGAAGACAACATCACCATCAGGCATTCGTCCGAGGCCGATCGCGCCGAGCTCCTGCGCCTTGCCCAGCTAGATGACCGGGAGGTCCCAGCAGGCGAGTCGCTGCTCGCCTACGTGGGCGACGAGCTACGCGCTGCAGTGCCCCTGAGGGGCCGCGGGGCGATCGCGGACCCGTTCCACCTCACCCGCGACGTGATCGAGTTGCTGCGCGTGCGCGCGCGGCAGGAGAGGAAGGCAGCATGAGCTCGCAGATCAATTGGGAAGTGGCCAACGGACGCGCGAAGGAGCTCAGGCGGCTCGAGACCGGTGTGGACGCCCACCCGTTCGCCCGCTTCGTGTACCTGTCGCTCGGGTCCCGCAGCGCGCGCCCGCGCCGCTAACGGCTCAACCGGAAGGCGGCGCCGCATCCGCGGCGCTGTCCTTCACCCGCTCGAAGACCTCGAGCGCCCGGTCCAGGTGCTCGCGCTCGTGGGTGGCCATCACGCTCGTGCGCAGCAGCGCCCCCCCGCGCTGCACCGCCGGGTAGAGGGCCACGTTCACGTACACCCCGGCGTCGTAGAGCGCCTTCCAGAGCAGCACCGCCTGCCAGTCGTCCCCCACCACCACCGGCACGATCGGGGTGATCACGTCGCCGCCGTCGGGTAGCTGGCACGCCTCTTCGACCTGGTAGCCGAGCTGGCTCAGGCCGCTGTGCAGGTAGCGGGCGTTGTCCAGCACGCGAGCGAACAGCTCCGGGCCCTCGTCCGAGCGGATCACGGCCAGCGCCCCGAGGGCCGCGCCAGTCGCGGCCGGAACCGCCGAGGCCGTGAACATGAACGCGCGCGACTGGACGCGCAGGAAGTCGATCACATCCGCCGGCCCCGCGATGAAGCCGCCGCACGAGGCCAGCGACTTCGAGAAGGTGCCCATCCGCAGGTCCACCTCGGGCTCCACGCCCATCAGCTCGGAGGCGCCGGTGCCCCGCTCGCCGAGCACGCCGACGCCGTGGGCCTCGTCCACCATCAGGCGGGCGCCGTGCTCGCGGCACAGCCGCACGATCTCCGGCAGTGGCGCCAGGTCGCCCTCCATCGAGAACACGCCGTCGACCACAACCAGCACGCCGCCGCCGTCGGACTCGGCTCGCGAGAGCATCGTCTCGAGCTTGTCGAGGCGGTTGTGGCGGAAGGGCCGTATGCGGGCGCGTGCCATCGACACCGCGTCGAGGATCGAGGCGTGGTCGCCGGCGTCCACGATTACCGTGTCCTCGGGGCCCAGCAGCGTGGCGATGCAGCCCACGTTCGCGAGGTAGCCGGCGCTGTAGACGAGGGCGTCGTCGGTGCCCATCCAGTCCGCCAGCTCGCGCTCTAGCTGGAGGTGGATCGGCATCGTGCCGTTCATGAAGCGCGAGCCCGTCACGCCGGTGCCGTAGCGCTCGAGCGCGTCGCGCGCGGCCTGGATGACGCGCTCGTCGCCGGTCAGCCCGAGATAGTTGTTGCCGCCGAGCATGATCCGCTCGGCGCCCTCCATCTGCACGACGGGGCCGGCGGGGCCCTCCAGCAGCCGGAAGTAGGGCAGCAGGTCGTGCTCGCGTGCGGCCTGAAGCTGGTCCAGGCGCTCGTGGCTGCGTGCCTTGTCGAAGAGGTCGATTGCCGTGGGCATGTAGGGTGCCGCGCCGTGTCGCCGGCGGTCGCTCCTGTACATACGAGAGGCGACCGGAAGGAGTTCATCGAGCTTCCCTTCCGGCTGCACTCTAACGCTGAGAAGTGGGTTCCCCCGCTGCGGCTCGAGCGCCACCTCTTCCTGAACAAGCGGCTGAACGCCTACTTCAAGCACGGCGAGGCGGAGCTGTTCCTCGCCCGCCGCGACGGACGCGTGGTCGGGCGCATCTCAGCTCAGGTCGACCACGCCTTCAATGACTACCACGACAGCCGCTGGGGAATGTTCGGCTTCCTCGAGGTCGAGGACGACGAGGAGGCGCTGCGCGCGCTGCTCGACGCCGCCGAGAGCTGGCTGCGAGAACGCGGCTGCGACCGCATGGTCGGGCCGATGGACTTCTCGATGAACGACGAGGTGGGGGTGCTGTTCGAGGGCTACGACCGGGAGCCGATGATCAAGCAGCCCTGGCACCCGCCCTACTACCGCGAGCTGTGCGAGCGGGCGGGGCTCGAGAAGGCAATGGACCTGTTCATGTGGGAGCTGCATATCTCAGGCCGCGAGAACGTACTGCCGGTGATCTGGGAGCTGGCCGACGCACTCGAGCCCAAGCACGGGATCACCATCCGCAAGATGACCCGTCGCGGGCTGCGCAAGGACGTGGAGGTGTTCGGGGAGCTCTGGAACGAGGCCTGGAAGCGCAACTGGGGCTTCGTGCCCTACTCGAAGGAGGATCTCGACCACTACGCCCAGGAGCTGCAGCTGGTGTTCGACAAGCACTGGTTCATGGTCGCCGAGCAGGGCAGCAAGCCGGTGGGCGTGGCGATCACCGTGCCGGACGTGAACCAGGTGCTGAAGACGATGAACGGCCGCTTGCTGCCGCTCGGCTGGTGGCGCTTCCTGACCAAGGGCCGCCGCATCGACCGGGTCCGCGTCGGCTTCCTCGGCGTCAAGCCGGCCTACCAGCACACCGGCGTGGCCGCGGGGCTCTATGCCGAGCACTTCGACATGGCGGAGCAGACACGGCAGAAGGGCGGCGAGATGGGCTGGATCCTCGAGACCAACACCGCGATGAACCGCGGGATGGAGGCCATGGGCGGGCGCATCGTCAAGCGTTACAGGGTGTACGAGCGCCTTTTCGCGGCGAGCGATTAATCGAACCCGCGTCCGCATCCCCGGCAGGGGGATGCAGGCGGGGCGCTCTGGGACCGATAGACAGAGAAGCCCCCGGGCGCCGCGGACAGGCTCCGGCACGCTCGGCTCCCAAACTCGAAAGGACTCATCCCATGGTCAGGACGACCACTCTGATGGCCGCTGTCGCGGCCTGCTTTGCGTTTGCCGCCCCCGCCCAGGCGCAAGGACCCGTCGGCCCGAAGCCGACCGATGAAACAACGGGGCCGAGGATCCCGCTCACGACTGCCCCCGGTGGGAAGCTCCGACCCGGCGTCTACATAGGCAAGCGCTTCACGAGCATGGTCGAGGCAAACGGCCCGCTGACGCTGATCGACTGCGTCACCCCGGGACTCAAGGTCACCAACGGGCCGGTGCTCCTAGACCACACCGACGTCTTCGGCTGGTTCGGCGTGCTGACCAACAACCTGGATCCGAGCAAGCAGGTGCTCACGGCGAGGTTCGTGAAGGTCGTCGGGCCGATCGACAACGACACGATGCGAATCGGCTCGCGTAACTGGAACGACCCCACAAGGCTGGTCAACACGCGCTTCGAGGACTCGATCATCAGCTCCCCGTTCGACCCCTTCGCGCCGCGCTCGGCGAAGGCGCACTTCGACCTGGTCCAGTTCGGCGGCGGCCAGAACTCGTCCTTTGAGCGCGTCGTGCTGCGCTACGACGCCACCCAGTTCAACCCCCGCAACACCCAGTACGTCAACAACGGCATCAAGAACAAGGGCGTGGTGCTCGACGACATCTGGGTCGAGGGCGGCCCGGTGGGCTACGTGCTCGCCGGCCCGATGACCGTCCGCCGTGCCGTGATCTCCCCCTCGACGAAGCACTACGGCTTCGTCTACCCGTCGGCCAACCCCAACTACAGGCCCGTTTTGGAGGACGTCTTCGCCACCGCCGGCGGCCCGGTCCGGTGACGGAAGGCTCCGGGGGTGCGCTGGTCTACACTCGCCCCCTTGGCCGAGCCCGAGGACAGCGCCGCGGAGCTTCAGGAGGAGGACGGCGATGTCCGGCCGCTGCCTGTCCTGGCCGAGGCCCATCCGATCGAGCGTGCCCAGCCGCCTTCGCTGCCGGCCGTCGTGGCCGCCGCCACCGGTGGCTTTCTGATCGGCGTCGCCACCTTCGTGCTCGTTCGCATCCTCCGCCGCCCACGGCCCGCGCGGCTCCGGGTGGGCCGTGGTTCTGGCCGCCGGGGCCAGAAGGTGGACGTGGCGGGGACGCGCTCGTTTTTGGTCGACGTCCACCTTCTTAGAGATCGATAACGCGCTCTTGGCGGCGGTGTGAGGCCAGCCGCGTCCGCCGCGTTGCCCCGCGCCCCCTACGCCAACGGGCGAGGGCTCGCCGTTATCGAGCAGGACGTGGTGCCTCGCGGCGTCTACAAGC
>DAIMGB010000051.1:4074-8781 GCA_036724195.1 Thermoleophilaceae bacterium | reverse complement strand
CGATCGCGTTCGTGCTCTGGGCGATCGCCGTGCAGCTGCTCGACCGCGGGCCGCGCGCCCAGCGGATCGCCGCCGGGGCGGCGATCGCCGTGGCGGTCATGGGCTTCGTGGCTCTGGTGGCCTACCTGAGCGGCCTCAGGGCGCTGTTCGGGATCGCCCAGCAGAGCCAGATGGCCGTGCCATCCGCCGTGTCCTGCCTGATCTTGGGCATCGGTCTCCTGCACGCCAGGCCCGAGCGGGAGCCGGTGTTGATCTTCGCATCGCAGACGTCCGGCGGCGCGCTCGCCAGGCGGCTCGTGCCGATCGTGATCCTGGTCCCCGTGGCGCTCGCGGTGATGCGCCATCGGGGCCAGGCTGTGGGCCTCTATCCCGAGGCGGTCGGCGACTGGCTCTACGTACTCGCCGTGATCGGGTTGATCCTTCCGATGGTCTACTCGTTCGTACGCTCGCTCGACACGCTGGAGCACGAGCGCCGCAGCGCCGCCCAGATGCTCGAGTCGCGCGAGCTGGAGTACAAGGCGCTCGCCGAGAACGCCGTCGAGGCGATCATCTCCACCGACGAGCGCGGGCTGATCGTGTACGCGAACCGGTCCACCGAGCGTATCTTCGGCTGGCCCCCGGAGGAGCTGCTCGGCGAGCGGCTGACGCTGCTGATGCCCGAACGGCTCGGCGAGGCCCAGTTCGCCGAGCTGACCGAGCTGGCGACCGCGCTGGTGGACGGCACGAGCCCGCCGATGGTCGAGCTGACCGGGCTCACCAAGAGTGGGATTGAGTTCCCGTACGAGCTGTCGCTCAGCCACTTCTCCGATGGCGAGTCGGTCCTGTTCACCGGCGTGATGCGCGACATCAGCACCGCGAAGCGCGCCGCACAGCGCTCCGCCGCCCGCTACGGCGGGGCCAGGGCGCTGGCGGAGGCCAGCACACTCGAATCGGCGCTCCCGCGCCTGTTGCAGGGGGTCTGCGAGGGGCTGGATTGGCAGCTGGCCGCCGCCTGGTTCGAGGACGCCGACAGCAAGGTCCTGAAGCTCGCGGACGTGTGGTCGGACGTGCCCGTGCGCACCCGAGCCTTCCGCGACGCATGCTGCGGGCTGGAGTTCAAGCCCGGCGAGGGCCTGCCGGGCGGCGCCTGGGGCTCCGCCGACGCGTTCTTCATCCCCGACGTGACTCACGACGATCGCTTCACCCGCCACGAGCTGGCCGAGCAGATCGAGCTGCGCGGCGCGATCAGCGTGCCGGTGGTGGCCGGCGGCCGCGCAATCGGGGCACTCGAGTTCTTCAGCCGCGGCGTCGAGTCACCTGAGGCGGAGCTGCTCGAGACGATGGAGGGCCTCGGGGCCGGGCTGGGCCTGTTCGTGGAGCGGCGGCGAGTCGAGGACGCGCTGCGCGCGAGCCAGGCTCGCCTGCAGGGGATCCTCGACAACACCAACGCGGTGATCTACCTGAAGGATCTCGAGGGCCGTTACCTGCTCGTGAACAAGGCCTTCGAACGGCTGGTCGGCGTGAGCTCGGAGGACGCCGTCGGGAGCACCAACCACGACCTCCTGACCGGCGACGCGGCCGAGCAGATGACTCGCAACGACGCCTTCGTGATCACCAACAACCGCGCACTCGAGGCCGAGGAGCACGTGATGGCGGACGGACAGCTCCACACCTTCGTGTCGGTGAAGTTCCCCCTGCGCGACCAGAAGGGCGTGCCATACGCCACCGGCGGCGTGTCGACCGACATCACCGACCGCAAGCAGGCCGAGCTCGAGGTGATCGAGGCGCGCGACGAGGCGATCGCCGCCACGCGCATGAAGTCGGAGTTCCTGGCCAACATGAGCCACGAGATCCGCACGCCGATGAACGGCCTGATCGGCATGACCGAGCTGCTGCTCGAGGGCGAGCTCGAGCCCGAGCAGCGCGAGTACGCCGAGCTGCTGCGCAGCTCGGGCGAGACGCTCGTCTCGCTGGTGAACGACCTGCTCGACCTGTCGAAGATCGAGGCCGGCAAGGTCGAGATCGACAGCGACGACTTCCGGCTCGGCGAGACGGTTGAGGACGTGTGCGACCTGCTGGCCGGCCGCGCGCGCGAAAAGGGCGTGCAGCTGTCGGTGCTGATCGACGCGGGCCTGCCCGACTACGTGCGGGGGGACCAGACGCGTCTGCGCCAGGTGCTGTCGAACATCGTCGCGAACGCCGTCAAGTTCACGAACTCGGGCGAGGTGGCCGTGCGGGCGTGGCCGCTGGCGCGGACCGAGGTCGGCGCGATCGTGAGCTTCGAGGTGCGCGACACAGGTATCGGGATCGAGGGGGCGCAGCTCGAGCGCCTCTGGCAGCCCTTCGAGCAGGCCGACAGCTCCACCACCCGCAGGTTCGGCGGCACCGGGCTCGGCCTGACGATCGCCAAGCAGCTCAGCCAGCTGATGGGCGGTGAGATCGCCGCCGACAGCGTGGCCGGCCGCGGCAGCACCTTCCTCGTGACCATCCCCTTCGACGCCAGCCCGCTCGACAACGCAGTCGCCGGGCAGGACGAGGAGCGGGGCGAGCGCCTGCACGACCTGCGGCTGCTGGTGGTGGACGACAACGCCACCAACCGCCGAATCATCTCCCACCACGCGCACAGCTGGCTGATGCGGCCGGAAGAGGCGGAGACGGGCGCCGAGGCGCTCGAGCTGCTGCGCACGGCGGCCGCGGAGGGAGAGCCCTTCGACGTGGTGGTCACCGACCTGCACATGCCCGGCATGGACGGCCTCGAGCTGGCCCGCGCGATCGGCGCCGACGAGGCGCTCCACGGCATGCGGCTGATCCTGCTCAGCTCCGGTGTCGATGAGCGGCGCGCGGCGCGCGGTGCCGGTTTCGAGGACTACATCCCAAAGCCCGTGAGGCGGGCGAAGCTCTACGAGACGCTGGCCGCGACACGCCGCGGCGCCGAGCCCGAGAGCGCCCCGGCCCGCACTCCGGGCCTGCGCCAGCCGCTCATCCTGGTGGCGGAGGACAACGAGGTGAACCAGCTGCTGGCCGTGCGGATGCTCGAGCGGCGCGGCTTCCGGGCCGACGTCGCGGGCGACGGGCGCCAGGCACTGCGCGCGATCCAGGAGCGCGACTACGACCTCGTGTTCATGGACTGCCAGATGCCGGAGATGGACGGCTACGCGGCCACCAAGGCGATCCGCGAGCACGAGGGCGAGGCGCTACGGGTGCCGATCGTGGCGATGACCGCGCACTCGATGCGCGGCGACCGCGAGCGCTGCCTCGCCGCCGGCATGGACGACTACCTCTCGAAGCCGCTCGACCAGGTCGCCTTCGACGCGGCGCTCGAGCGCTGGCTCGGCGCGCCGGTGAAGAGGCTGGAGCTGCCCGGGAGCGCGGGCTCGGACGGGAACGGCGACGGCGCGCTCGACCCGAGGACCTTCGGGCGCCTGCGCGACGAGCTTGCCGAAACCGGCACGCTGCCGCGGCTCGTGGAGATCTTCTCCACCCAGACGCCGGAGCGCGTGGATGAGCTTCGCCAGGCGATCGGAGCCGGCGACCACGAGGTGGTGCTCCGCCTGGCCCACACGATGAAGGGCGGCGCCGCCAGCCTGGGCGCCACGAAGCTGGCCGAGGCGTGCAAGTCACTCGAGGAGCTGGCCCGGGACGGCGAGCTGGGGGACGCCGCCGACACCAAGGTGGACGCGATCGAGGAGGCGTTCGAGGCCGCCTGCGAGGCCATGGAGCGCGAGGTCGCCGCGGTCGGAACCTAAGCGGCCTGCTCGTTCCAGAGCGTGATCACGGGCTGCTCGCGCTCCCAGCCGAGCTTGCTCAGCGCCGCCGTCTCGAGCCGTAGCAGCGCACCGCGCTCGGGCTCGAGGCCGACCCAGCGCGCCGCCAGCACGCGCAGCAAGTGCCCGTGCGCAAACAGGATCGCGGCGTCCTCGAGCTCGTGCAGATCACGCACCACCGTGTCCACCCGCGCGCCTACGTCGGCCGCGGCCTCCCCGCCGGGGCAGCCGTCGCGCCAGAGCCACCAGCCGGGACGCCGCTCGCGGATCTGCTCGGTGGTCAGCCCCTCGAAGTCGCCGTAATCCCACTCGACCAGCTCGTCGCGAGTCTCGGCCCGCTCGCCGAAGCCGGCCAGACGGCAGGTCTCGCTGGCTCGCGACAGCGGGCTGGTGAGCACGCGCGCGAAGTCGCGACCCGACAGGACCCCGGCCAGTCGTTCGGCCTGGCCGCGCCCCTCCTCCGTCAGCGGGACGTCGGTGCGGCCGGTGTGGCGGCCGTCTCTGCTCCACTCGGTCTGCCCGTGGCGGACGAGCAGTATGTCTGCCACGGCGAGCGGTTAAAGCCGGTCGTAGTCGTCCTTGCCCACGAACTTAGTGAGCTTGACCTGGTCGCCATCCACGGTGGTCTGTGCCTGGAAGGCGTAGCGAGTCTGCTTGCCCTTCGACGTCTCCCGCTCGTAGGTCTTCTTCTCGATCTCGTTCTCTTCGACCTGCACCTTGCGGCGATGCTTGACGCTGTAGAACTCCACGGCCATGGGAGTCTCCCCTCCTCGTTGAAGGCCGGACCTGAGGAACGTAGCCCCTGCATCAGACGGATTCGCCCGTTTTGAGCGGTTACCAGTGGGTAAGCCATGCTCGTGCCCGGACTGATCCGCCTTCCGCTTGAGCTGGGCTCCGCGGTCGCGAAGCTCGCGCTCGACGGCGGCTTGGCCGTGGCCCGCGCCGCCGGCGGGCTGCTCGCGAG
>DAIMGB010000051.1:0-4064 GCA_036724195.1 Thermoleophilaceae bacterium | reverse complement strand
AGGAACGTAGCCCCTGCATCAGACGGATTCGCCCGGTCGTGCAACCCGCGCCGGCCGCCGCGCCCACTCCGCCGCCGCCCCCGCCCGAGGAGGGCCACGTGTCGGAGGAGCCCGTGCAGGTAGCCGAGTTCGCCGAGCCGGGCGCGGAGGACGGCGCCGGCGCGGAGCTGGAGATCGAGGAGCCCTGGGAGGGCTACTCCCAGCAGGACGCCCGAACGATCCTGCGTCGCCTCGGCCCGGCCGGCAGCGAGGCGCTGGCGGCGGTCGAGCTGTACGAGCGCACCCACCGAAAGCGGCGCTCCGTCCTGGCCGCGGCCGAGCGGCGGCTGGAGCAGCTGTCGAGGCCGGCCGGCACCCGGAACCGCTAATACACCGGCGTGGATAGGGAGCAGCGGCTCCGCCGCCGGGAGGAGGCGCGGCGCCGGACCCAGCGCCAGCGGCGGACCGTCGCGGCCGCGCTGCTGGGCGTGCCCGCGGTCGCCGCGATCGTCGTGTTCGGCATCGGCGCGCTGGGCAGCGGGAGCTCGGGCGGCACGCAGGACCTCGCGGCCAAGCGCCCCAGCGAGCTGCCCGGCGGAGGCCGCACGATCCTTCCGGGCAAGCGCGTCGTCGCCTACTACGGCGCCCCGCAGGACCGCGGGCTGGGCGCACTCGGGATCGGCTCGCCGGACTCCGCCGCCCGCAGGCTCGAGCGCCAAGGCGAGGCCCTACCGCCGCGGCGGGCGTCCGGTGGTGGCCGCCATGGAGCTCATCGCCACCGTGGTCGACAGCGCGCCAGGCGCGCACGGCGCCTACTCGCAGCGCCAGTCGCCCGGCACCGTCGCGCGCTACCTGCACTCCGCGCGGCGCAACAAGGCGCTGCTCGTGCTCGACATCCAGCCCGGCCGCGTGCCGTTCATGCGCGAGGTGCGGGCCTTACGCCGGTTCCTCACCGAGCCCGACGTGTCGCTGGCGCTCGACCCGGAGTGGAGCATCGGCCCGGGGCAGCAACCGGGCAGGCAGATCGGCTCGACCGACGCGGCCACCGTGAACGCGGCGTCGCGCTACCTCGCGCGGATCGTGCGCGAGCGCGGCCTGCCCCAGAAGCTCCTGGGAGCGCAATCCGGGCGTGGCGCTGGTGGTGAACGTGGACGGCTTCGGCAACCATGCCGTGAAGGTGGCCAAGTACCGCGAGTTCACCCGCGACCGCCGCGCGGCACGGGTGCGGTCGAACGGCTTCAAGCTGTTCTACAAGGAGGACACGAACCTGATGAGCCCGCGCCGGGTGCTGAGGCTGAAGCCGCTGCCCGACCTGGTCGTCTATGAATAGCCGCCGATGAACGGCCTCGAGCGCCAGACGGCTATCTACCTCGGCGGCGCCGGCGGCGCGCGGCCGAAGGTGCCGGTCGGCGCGGAGCGGCTGCAGGCGAAGGCGCGCCGCGCCATGTCGCGCGAGGCCTACGCGTACATCGCGGCGGGGGCGGGCGGCGAGACCACCATGAAGGCCAACCGCGCGGCCTTCGACCGCTGGCGGATCGTGCCGCGGATGCTGCGCGACGTGTCGGGCCGCGACAACGCCGTCGAGCTGTTCGGCCGTCGCCTCGAGAGCCCCTTCCTGCTGGCGCCGATCGGCGTGCTGGAGCTGGCCCACGACGACGCAGACCTGGCCGTGGCGCGCGCCGCCGCCGGCGAGGGCGTGCCGATGATCTTCTCGAACCAGGCCTCCACGCCTATGGAGGACTGCGCCCGCGCGCTGGGCGACTCGCCACGCTGGTTCCAGCTCTACTGGAGCACCTCGGACGAGCTGGTCGAGAGCTTCGTGGGCCGCGCGGAGGCGTGCGGCTGCGAGGCGATCGTGGTCACGCTCGACACGACGATGCTGGGCTGGCGCCCGCGCGACCTCGACCCCGCGTTCCTCCCCTTCCTGCGCGGCAAGGGCATCGCCCAGTACACCAGCGACCCGGTCTTCCGGCGGCTGATGTCCGACCCCGGCGCCGACGGCGACGACGGGCCCGAGCCCAAGCCGACGCCCGCGGCGCTGCGCACACTGGTCCAGCTCACCCGCCGCTATCCGGGCCGCTTCGTGCGCACGCTGACCTCCGGCCGCGGCCGCGCCGCCGTACAGCGCTTCGTTCAGATCTACTCGCGCCCTTCGCTCACCTGGGACGACCTCGCCTTCCTGCGCGAGCGCACGAAGCTGCCGATCCTGCTGAAGGGCGTGTTGCACCCCGACGACGCGTCGCGCGCGCTCGAGCACGGCGTGAACGGGATCGTGGTGTCGAACCACGGCGGGCGCCAGGTGGACGGCTCGATCGCGTCGCTCGAGGCGCTTCCCGGCGTTGTGGACGCGGTGGGCGGCCGCGCCCCGGTGCTGCTCGACAGCGGGCTGCGCGGCGGCGCCGACGCCTTCAAGGCGCTGGCACTAGGCGCCAGCGCGGTGCTGCTGGGCCGGCCCTACGTGTTCGGACTGGCCGCAGCCGGCGAGGACGGCGTTCGCGAGGTGCTCCAGAACTTCAAGGCGGAGCTCGACCTCACCATGGGCCTGGCGGGCTGCACGTCGATCGCCGAGATTGACCGCGACACGGTCGTGCACGAGGACTCGCTGCGGTGAGCGCCGAGCGCTGGGCCACCTTCGACTGCTACGGCACGCTGGTGGACTGGGACAGCGGCGTCAGAGCTGGGCTGCGCGAGGTCTTCGAAGACGACGACGGCTTCCCGCGCTACCACGAGCTCGAGCGCCAGATCCAGGCCGAGCGGCCGGGCGAGCGCTACCGCGAGGTGATGGCGCTCACACTCGAGCGCCTGGCCAAGGAGAGCGGCACTCCGCTCGGCCCCGGGCAGCGCGATGCGCTCGGCGACGCCTTGCCGGGCTGGCCGATCCACCCCGACGTGCCGCCGGGGCTGGCCGAGCTGCGCGAGCGCGGCTGGAAGCTCGCGATCCTGTCGAACACCGACCGCGACTTCATCGAGGCGTCCATGGAGTCGATCGGCGTGCCCTTCGAGCTCGCGATCGTGGCGTCGGAGGTCGGCTCGTACAAGCCGGCGCACGGCCACTGGAAGGCCTTCTACGAAGAGACGGGCGCGGACCCGGCCGGCCACGTGCCCGTGGCGGCCAGCCTGTTCCACGACATCGCGCCCGCCAACGAGCTCGGCATCCCCGGCGTCTGGATCAACCGGCTTGGGGAGAGGCCGACCACTGAGCGGCCGGATGCGGAGCTCCCTGATCTGAGCGGCCTGGCTCAGGCACTTGACCGAGTACTTGATAGACCGACGTAAAGCCGCTCTCGAAGCCCTTGCGCGCGGCCCGCAGGTAGAGGCGCCAGACTCGCAGCCGCTCGGGGCCGATTAGGCGCTCGGCCTCCTCGAGGTTGTCGTCCAGGCGCTGCGCCCAGCGGCTAAGCGTCTCGGCGTAGTCGGGCGCGAAGCCCTCGACGTGGTCGTTGCGGAACCCGGCCCGCTCGAGCGCGAGCAGGATGCGCGACAGGTGCAGCGGCGCGGCGTCGGGGAACACGTAGCGCTCCGAGAACGGGCCGGCCTCGGGATCCGAGTGGCGCAGCCGGGCGATGCCGTGGTTGAGCAGGCGCCCGCCCGGGCCGAGGCTGCGCGCCAGGCACTGGGCGTAGAGGTCGATCTGCTCCTCCCCCACGTGCTCGACCATGCCGATGCTGGCGATCGCGTCGAAGCGCTCGCCGCCCAGGTCGCGGTAGTCCTGCACAAGGATCTCGACGCTGTCTGAACGACCGGCATCGGCCACGCGCCGGCGGGCGAGCTCGGCCTGGGGCTCGGACAGCGTGATGCCGGTGACGTTCGCGCCGTGGCGTCCGGCGGCATGGATGGCGAAGCTGCCCCAGCCGCAGCCCACGTCCAGCACGCGCTCGCCCTCGCCGATGCGCAGCTTCTCGCAGATCAGCTCGAGCTTTGCGTCCTGCGCCTCCTCCAGCGTGGTCGCGCCGCGGGAGAAGATGCCGCAGCTGTAGGTCATGGACTCGTCGAGGAAGAGCTCGAAGAACTCGTTCGAGACGTCGTAGTGGTGGCGCACCGCCCGCGCGTCGCGGTCGGGCGTGTGGCGGCGGCCGCGGGGGCGC
>DAIMGB010000050.1:2121-8807 GCA_036724195.1 Thermoleophilaceae bacterium | reverse complement strand
CACTTGTCTCACTAACCGTCGGTATGCGACGGTTAGTGAGAGCAGCGTCCGGCGACGTGCCAGCGCTCTCGCGTGGAAGCGGTGGCCCGCGGACGAACCTTCTCTAGGGCGCCCGACGGCCCGCAGCACCGGCAAGCGCCCTAAGGGCCGCCCCCCAAAGACTGGGGTCGCCTTTGGGGTTTCCCTCGATGGCAACACCAGCGCGGCGCGGGATGCTGAGGCTGTGAATACCTCTCACTGCTTCAACTACCTACAGGCCGACATTCCGCCAGAGCTAACGCTGGCGAACTGGAGCCAGTCGCGTGCCCGCCGGGGACGACGGACGCAACTGGCGAACACGCAATCCGCGCGCACTCGGCCGAGCCGAGTGCTTACGGCTAAGGCCTTGCACTCACACCTGCCTCGACGCCGGACTCCTCGAGGCGCTCGCGACGCAGCTCCTCTGCTTCCGAGCTACTGAGCATCCGCACGAACACGGCCACCAGCACCGTCACGAAGGTCAGCGACTGCTCGACCATCATGATCGCGCCACCCATGTTTTGATCCTGGATGGCCGTGAGGCCCCAGATGCGCGGCACGGTCTCGTAGTACGGGTAGAGGACCGAGGTGGACCAGGTCAGGTACAGCCCGAGCGCGGCCAGGCCGACCTTGGCCGCGCCGATGTAGGCGAGCGGCCAGAGGCCCGTCAGCCGGCGGCGCATCGGCACCGGCTGGATCAGCGGCCACCACACGCAGACCCCCGCGGTGAAGAAAGAGGCGTGCTCCACCAGGTGCACCACCGGGTGCTCGAGGGCCGCGTCGTAGAGGGCGGGGATGTGCCAGAAGTACATGAGCCCCAGCCAGATGCCGATGCCCGTGGCCGGGTGGGCCAGCGGGCCAAGCGCTCGCTCGACCCGCATCAGCCGCCTGGTGAGCGGGCGCATGATCACGCGCGAGAGGCTGAGCAGCAGCAGCAGCGGGGCGACGTCGCCCAGCAGCACGTGCTGGAGCATGTGCATCGAGAAGAGGTAGTCCTCGCCCAGCGAGTCGATCGGCGAGGCCAGCGCGATCAGCAGCGCCAGCATGCCGCCCGCGAACGCCAGCGCCTGCAACGGCCCGGTGCCGCGGCCGCCGGCCTCGGCGCGCGCCGCGCGGAAGCGGCGCACGTAGATGAACACGAGCAGCGCCAGCGGCGCGAGCACGGCGGGGTCGTTGAGCCACACGATGTGCGGTGTCACGTCGGCCGCCATTCGCACGATTGTGTCAGTGAACGCACTCCGTTCACGCAGCGCCCGCAAGGCTCCGGGCATGCGACTGGCCTGCCTCGGCTCGCTGCTGGCGCCGCCGCTCTGCTGGGCCTGCGGCGTGACAGCCCGTGAGGGCGAGCCGCTCTGCCGCGCCTGCCGGGCCACGCTGCGCTGGCTGGCGCCCGAGCCGGTCCCGCTCGCGGGGCTGCAGGCGTGGGCGCCGCTGGCCTACGAGGGAGCCGCCCGCGAGCTGGTGCGCGCGTTGAAGTTCCGCGGCGCGCAAGGGCTGGCGGACACCATGGCTGCGGCCATCGCCGCCAACGCGCCGCCGGGCTGGCTCGGCCAGGCGCGGCGGGCGCTCGTACCCGTGCCGCTTCACCCCGCCCGCCGGAGACGGCGCGGGTTCAACCAGGCCGAGCGCCTGGCCGCGGCGCTCGCGGCGCGCACCGGATTGCCGCTCGCCGACTGCCTCCAGCGCGAGCGGGCGCCGCAGCAGGTGGGGCGTGCGCGCGCCGAGCGAACGCACGCAGGTGGCTTCGCCGCGGCGGCCCCGCCACCGCCCGCCGTCGTGCTTGTGGATGACGTGGTGACCACCGGCGGAACGCTGGCCGCCTGCGCCGCCGCGCTGACGTCCGCGGGGAGCCCGCAGATAGCGGCGGTCGCGTTCGCCCGAACGCTGGCCCGCTGACTGCATGGGCACTACCATCAGTCGCACGCCGGAAAGCGATCCAAGGGAGCACGAATGCGCATCGCAGTGAAGGGGCGCCATTTTCCCGTCGACGACGACCTGCGTGCGCGGGTCGTCCGCAAAGCCGCGAAGATCGCCAGGCAGGTGTCGCCGCTCGCCGAGCTCGAAGTCGAGCTGAGCGAGGAGCGCAACCCCGCCATTCGCGAGTCGCAGGTGGCCGAGGCCACGCTCTACCTGAAGGGCGTGACGCTGCGGGCCTGCGAGCGGGCGGAGGACATGACGCACGCGGTGAACCTGATGGTCGACGACCTCGCGCGCCAGGTGAAGCGCCACCGGGAAAAGCGGCGCGGACGGCGAAAGGGTTCCGCGACAGAACCCCGAATCGCCGGCTGAAGCGCGCAAGCAGCCGGCTCGGCCGGCTGCGCCGCGACCCTAACACCCCTCCGCTACCCTCGAATTCATGCCGATCATCGACCGTGCCCTGCGCATTGGCGAGGGCAAGAAGCTCAAGCAGTTCGAGCGCAACGTCGCGCGAATCAACGACTACGAGCCCGAGATGGAGCTCGAGTCGGATGACGAGCTGCGCGAGCGCTACGAGTCGCTGCGCGAGCGCCACCTGAACGGCGAGCCGCTCGAGGAGCTGCTGCACGAGTCCTTCGCGCTCACGCGCGAGGCCGGCAAGCGCGCGCTGGGCCAGCGCCACTTCGACGTCCAGCTGATCGGCGGCATGGTCCTGCACGACGGCTCGATCGCCGAGATGAAGACCGGCGAGGGCAAGACCCTCACCGCCACACTGCCCGTGGTGCTCAACGCGCTCGGGGCGCGCGACGAGGACGGCCAGCCGGCCGAGGGCAAGGGCATCCACCTCGTCACGGTGAACGACTACCTCGCCCGCCGCGACGCCAACTGGATGAAGCCGATCTACGACCTGCTGGGCGTGACGGTGGGCATCATCCAGTCCGAGGAGCGCGACGACCTGAAGCACGCGGCCTACGCCTGCGACGTCGTCTACGGCACCAACTCCGAGTTCGGCTTCGACTACCTGCGCGACAACCTCGCGGTGGAGATGGAGCAGAAGTACCAGCGCGGCCACGGCTTCGCGATCGTGGACGAGGTGGACAACATCCTGATCGACGAGGCGCGCACGCCGCTGATCATCTCCGGCGCCGCCGAGCGCGCCGCGGACCTCTATTACAAGTTCGCCGAGCTGGCCAAGATCATGGAGCCGGGCAAGAAGCCCGACGGCATCGACTCCAAGTCGAAGGAGTGGATGGCCGACTTCGACTTCGAGCCCGACGAGAAGCACAAGACCGTGTCCGTCAGCGAGCGAGGCGTCGAGAAGGCCGAGAAGTTCCTCGGCATCGACAACCTCTACCGCGCCGACACCGGCAACCTCGTGAACCACCTCCAGCAGGCGCTCAAGGCCGAGTCGCTCTACAAGAAGGACGTGGACTACGCCGTGATCGACGGCGAGGCCAAGATCATCGACGAGTTCACCGGCCGCATCCTGGAGGGCCGCCGCTGGTCTGAGGGCCTCCACCAGGCCGTCGAGGCCAAGGAGGCCGTGGCGATCCAGGAGGAGAACCAGACCGTCGCCACGATCACCTACCAGAACTACTTCCGCAAGTACGACAAGCTCGCGGGCATGACCGGCACTGCTCTCACCGAGGCCACCGAGTTCATGAAGATCTACGAGCTGCAGGTGGTGGACATTCCCACCAACCGGCCGATGGTCCGCAAGGACAACAACGACCAGATCTATAAGACCAAGGACGGCAAGTGGGCCGCGGTCGCGAACGAGATCGCCAAGCGCCACGAGGCGGGCCAGCCGGTGCTGGTGGGCACGATCTCGGTGGAGGTATCGGAGCTGCTCGCCGAGCAGCTGAACAAGCGCGGCATCCAGCACACCGTCCTGAACGCGAAGCCCGAGCACGCCGAGCGAGAAGGCGAGATCATCGCCGAGGCCGGGCGCACGGGCGCGGTCACGATCGCCACCAACATGGCCGGCCGCGGCGTGGACATCAAGCTGGGCGGCAACGCCGAGCACCTCACCGACCTCCACCTGCGCAGCCTGGGCACCGAGCCGGGCAGCGAGGAGTGGGACCAGCTCTGGGACGAGGCCCACCCGCGCTTCGAGACGGAGGTAGAGGAGGCCCGTGAGACGGTCATGGAGGCGGGCGGCCTGTTCATCCTCGGCACCGAGCGCCACGAGTCGCGCCGGATCGACAACCAGCTGCGCGGCCGCTCAGGCCGCCAGGGCGACCCGGGCGAGTCGCGCTTCTATCTCTCGGCCGAGGACGACCTGGTGCGCCTGTTCGCCGGCGACCGCATCTACAAGATCCTCGACAACAAGTTCCTCGCCCAGGAGGACGACGAGGGCAACGAGCTGCCGATCGAGCACAAGATGCTCTCGAAGCAGATCGAGGGGGCCCAGAAGAAGGTCGAGGACCAGAACTTCCTGATTCGCAAGCGCGTGCTCGAGTACGACGACGTGATGAACCAGCAGCGCGAGATCGTCTACGAGTACCGCGACCGCATCCTCGCGGGCCAGGACATGTCCGAGATCGCGCGCACCCAGATCGCCGAGGTGGTCGACCGCCTCGGGCGCGAGTACATGGGCAGCGAGTACCAGGAGGAGTGGGACCTCCCGGGCCTGTGGAACCAGCTCGAGCAGATCGAGCCGCCCTCGATCGAGCTGGACGACCTCGACCGCGAGTCGGTGGACCGCGAGTGGCTGGTCGAGCAGCTGCGCGAGGACGTGATCGAGGCCTACGACCAGCGCGAGGAGGAGCTCGGCGGCGAGCTGATGCGGGCCCTCGAGCGCTTCATGCTGCTCCAGATCATCGACGACCGCTGGCGCGAGCACCTGCACGACATGGACTATCTGCGCGAGGGCATCCACCTTCGCGGCTTCGCCCAGATCGACCCGCTCGTGGCCTACAAGAACGAGGGCTTCGACATGTTCACCGACCTGATGAACAACATCTGGGAGGAGTTCGCCCGCTACATCTTCCACGTCGAGGTCGAGACCGAGGATCAGGTGCAGCAGCCGCAGGGCCCCTCGTGGGGCATGGGCGGCAACTCGAGCGCCACCCGCTCCCTGAGCTACGCCGGCGGCACCGCCGCCGACCAGCCCAGCGCGCTCGCGGCCGCGGCGCAGACCGCCGGCGCCGGGGTGCCGGCCGGCATCGCCGAGGCCGCGGAGTACGCGGCCGACGCCACCGCCGAGCCGCCCCCGCAGGTCGAGACCCGCAGGCTCGAGGAGCACGAGAAGGTCGGCCGCAATGACCCCTGCTGGTGCGGCTCCGGCAAGAAGTACAAGAAGTGTCACGGTGCCTAGCGCCGAGACACTCCGCGACCAGCTGAGGCTGCTCGCGGACTACCTTTGACCCAGCCGCGCTAGCCGAGCGCCTCGAGGCGCTCGAGCAGGAGATGCAGGCGCCCGGCTTCTGGGACGACCAGGAGCGGGCCACCAAGGTGTCATCGGAGCACGCCTCCGTAAGCAAGCGGCTTGCCACGTACCAGTCGCTCGAACGCGACATCGGCGACCTCGGCGAGCTCGAGCAGATGGCGGCCGAGGACGATTCGATCGCGGCCGAGCTGGAGGAGCAGCGCAAGAGCATCGACGCGCGCCTGGCCGAGCTGGAGGAGGCGCGCCTGTTCTCCGGCGAGTACGACTCGGGCGACGCCGTGGTCACCGTGAACGCCGGCGCCGGCGGCACGGACTCCCAGGACTGGGCCGAGATGCTGCTGCGCATGCTCATGCGCTGGGCCGAGCGGCGCGGCATGAAGGTGGAGCTGCTGGAGGCGTCGCCGGGGGAGGAGGCGGGCCTGAAGTCGGCCAGCTTCATCGCCCGCGGCGAGAACGCCTACGGGCTCTTCTCGGCCGAGAAGGGCGTGCACCGGCTGGTGCGCATCTCGCCGTTCGACCAGGCAAAGCGCCGCCACACTGCCTTCGCGGGCGTCGAGGTGGCCCCGTTCGTGGAGGAGAGCGTGGACGTGGACATCGAGCCCGAGGACCTGCAGGTGGACACCTACCGCGCCTCCGGGGCCGGCGGCCAGCACGTGAACAAGACCGACTCGGCGGTGCGCATCACCCACCGGCCCAGTGGCATCGTGGTGCAGTGCCAGAACGAGCGCTCCCAGTCGGCCAACCGGGCCACCGCCATGGCCATGCTGCGCTCGAAGCTGATCGAGGCCGAGGAGCAGCGCCGCCGCGAGGAGCTCGCCAAGGAGCGCGGAGAGGCCCAGGACGTGGGCTTCGGCAACCAGATCCGCTCCTACGTGCTGCACCCCTACACGATGGTCAAGGACCACCGCACGAACGTCGAGGCCGGCAACGTCCAGGGCGTGCTCGACGGCGACCTGGACGACTTCGTGCGCGCCGAGCTGCTGCGTCGGGCCTAGGCTGAAAGCGGTGTTGATAGTGCTGATCGGCGCCTCGGCGCTGTTGGCCCTGGCCGGCTGCGGCAGCGCCGAGCCAAGCCCGCCGGCGACCGCCTCGTCGCCGCGCCCGGGTGCGTCGCTGCCCCGCGATCCCACCCGGCTCGCCGGCCTGCTCGCCACCACCACCGAACGCCTGCATGGGGAGATCGAGGCCTGGACCCGGCACGGCGACCCGGCGCGAGGCGGGGCCCCCAAGGGGGTGACGCTGCTCGCGCTGCAACAGCAGCGCATCTATCGCCGGCTCACGCCCGAGCGCGAGCTCGGCGCGCGCGTGCTGGCACGCCTGCCGCGCGCGGTGGCCGGCGAGGCGCGTGACACGCTGGCGG
>DAIMGB010000050.1:0-2111 GCA_036724195.1 Thermoleophilaceae bacterium | reverse complement strand
AGCCTCGGTTCATCGGCGCGATGCTGGAGGCGTTCGAGACAGGAGGCCCAAAGCTCGCTGCCGTGCAGGGAATGATGCGGAACGATGTCTTCCGGCCGTGGCCGGCCGCGTATCCGCGTCGCGTCGCCCGAGCCCGCGGGCCGGCTGCGCGAGCACTACCTCCGGGCCCAACGCCGCTTCGGGGTCCCGTGGACCCTGCTGGCGGCGGTGAACTTCGTCGAGTCCTCGTTCGGGCGGCTGCGCAACGAGAGCACAGCCGGGGCTCGCGGGCCGATGCAGTTCATGACCTCCACGTGGCGCGCCTATGGCCTAGGCGGGGAGATCGAACAACCGCGCGACGCGATCCTGGGCGCCGCCAACTACCTGCACGCGAACGGCGCTCCCGGCAACCCCCGCCGAGCTCTGTTCGCCTACAACCACTCGCGGAACTACGTTGACGCCGTGATGCGCTTCGCGTCGCGGGTGCGCCACGATCCACGCGCCTTCTACGAGTACTACGCGTGGCAGGTCTATGTGGGTGGCAAGCGCTTGACCGGGCCGCGGTAGCGACTTCGGCTACTCCGAGCCCAGGCGCCTCGCCAGCCGCATCGGGCGCGCCACCAGCTCGCCGCGTGCCGCCGCCCGGAGCATGCCGCGCAGCGCGGCTCCGAGGCCCTCGTCCGGCAGCTTCACCTCAACCTGCACGGCGCCCGAGTCGCGCTCGCCCAGCTGCACGTCGCCGAGCTCGCGGATCAGGCTGAGCATGGGCTGGTTCTCCTCCAGAATCAGCGCGCTGAAGCGCTCGATGCCGTTCTCGCGGGCGCGCGCGGCCAGCCGCTGCAGCAGCAGGCTGCCCACACCCTCGCCCTGTCGGTCGTCGCTGACCACCACCCCGAGCTCGGCCGTCTCCGGCCGATCCGCCAGGCGCACGTAGCGGGCCACGCCGATCCCCTGGCCCCCGCCTGGGTCGACGGCCACGAGGGCCTCGTGGTCCACGTGGTCGACCTCGGTGAGGTAGCGCAGGTCGGCCTCGCCGAGCGAAGCATTCGGCGACAGGAAGCGGCGGTAGCGCGACTCGGGGCTCAGGCGGGAGAAGGCCGCGGCCAGCTCGGGCTTGTCCGCCGGCTCGATCGGCCGTACCTCGATGGAGTTGTGCTCGTTGGCCACGCCCCTAGGATTGTGGAGATGGCCGAGAAAGCGCGTACCCCCGACCCGCGGACACCGCCGCCGCCCCGCCGCGACGGCAGCCACTTCCGCGTGAGCCCGGCGCCCGACGGCCGCGGCGACCAACCCCAGAAGCCGAAGCCGCCGATGATCGGCATGAGCTGGCGCCGCTTCGTGGCCATCCTGGGCGTGCTGCTGGTGCTGAACTACATCTCGGTGGCGATCTTCGCCCCGGCGCCCGAGCGCGTGCGCATCCCCTACAGCCCAACCTTCCTGAACCAGGTCAAGGGCGGCAACGTCAAGGAGATCGCCTCCACCGGGGACACGATCAAGGGCGACTTCAAGAAGAAGACCAAGATCGGGAAGAACCAGGCCCAGCACTTCGACACGCAGGTGCCCTCGTTCGCCAACGACGCCCAGCTCTCCAAGCTGCTGCAGGACCACAACGTCACCGTGAACGCGAAGCCGCCGGGGGACCGCTCGGTGATCGCGACGCTGCTGTTCAGCTTCGGCCCAACGATCCTGCTGGTGGCGCTGTTCGTGTTCCTGATGCGCCGGGCCGCCGGGGGTGGTGGCGGCGGCGGGGGCGTGCTCGGCCAGTTCGGCCGCTCGCGGGCCAAGCGCGTGGAGTCGGAGACCCAGACGGTGACCTTCGAGGACGTGGCCGGCATCGACGAGGCCGAGGAGGAGCTCGTCGAGGTGGTGGACTTCCTGAAGAACCCGGAGCGCTACCAGCAGCTCGGGGCCCGCATCCCGCGCGGCGTGCTGCTCATGGGGCCGCCGGGCACAGGCAAGACGCTGCTGGCGCGGGCCGTGGCGGGCGAGGCCAGCGTGCCCTTCTTCTCGAGCTCGGCGTCCGAGTTCATCGAGGCGATCGTGGGCGTGGGCGCCTCGCGCGTGCGCGACCTCTTCAAGCAGGCGAAGGAGGCGGCGCCTTCGATCGTCTTCATCGACGAGCTGGACGCGAT
>DAIMGB010000049.1:0-8822 GCA_036724195.1 Thermoleophilaceae bacterium | reverse complement strand
CGGCCTGCGCGAAGTCGCGATACCACTTCATGGTCCGCTGGTCCTCGGCGACGCCACCGGCCGTGTAGTGCGGGTTGCACTGCGAGGCCTGAGCGCGCAGCACGTCCATGACCGGCACCGACCCGGGCTGCATCCACTGGGCGCAGTTGAGGAAGTTGTTGACCTTCTCGGTGAAGTGCGGGCTCGTGAAGCGGCCGAACCACACGCCGCGCGAGCGGTCGGCGATCCGGCTCATGAGCTGCGCCTTGCCGGACTGACCGTGCGACCGGTAGGACCTCATCTGCGCGTAGGCCGGGTCGTTGATCTTGTTGACGTACAGGTCGAGGCCGGCCAGCGGGTTGGGCGAGCTCGCGCTCACGCCCCTCGGATCGACACCGTTGCTGGGCGCGGCGGGGTTGCCGCCCTGGCCGCAGAAGCGGGTTGCAGCGGGCACGCTGCCCGAGGTGTTCTGGCCGCTGGCGTGGCTGTTCTGAGCCGCGGCGGGCACTACCGCAGCGAGCGCACAGACGATGGCCAGGGCAACTGTTGTCGATCGGGAGGTCACGGCCCGGGTAATCGACCCGGCCCTGCGCACTTTTAGCCCGATTTGAGGTAGCCGGAGGTCCAGCTACCGGCGTGGTGCCTCAGCCCGCCAGCGGTTCCTTCATCGACTCGGTCTCGGGAGGCTGGATGTAGGGCTGCTGCTCATCCTGCTTCTCCTCCTCGTGATAGGCCGACTCGGCGTTGATCTCCCAGATGTCGTGGTCGGTGCCCTTCACGAGGTTGTCCACCGCCCGCATTGCCGTCAGCGCGGAGTGGTCCGAGTTGTTGTAGCGGTGCAGGCCGTTGCGGCCGACCTGGATGTAGTTGTCCAGCCCGTCGAGCCAGGAGCGGATCGTCTTCACGCGATCGGCGTACTCCTCGTCGTAGATCGGGTAGGCCTTCGGCACTCGCGTGACGAAGCCGAACTCGAGCGCGTCGCGCTTGGCGAGCCCGAGCTGCTCCAGCTCGCGGATGCCCAACTGCACGAGGTCGTCGTCGTCCATCTCCCACAGCTCGTCGCCCGCGAAGCAGAAGAACTCCATGCCCACGCAGGCCTTGGTGGGGTCGGGCACCATCCACGGGCTCCAGGAGCGGAAGTTCTGGATCCGGCCGACCGTCACGTTCGGGTCGTGGATGTAGATCCAGTTGTCCGGGAACAGGTCCTCGCCGTCGAGCACGAGCGAGACCGTGAGGAAGTCGCGGTAGCGCAGGCCGCGCGCCGCGGTGATGACCTCGCCGCGCGGGTGTGGCTGGGCCATGCCCACCGCGTTGCGCAGGGGCAGCGATGAGATCACGGCCGAGGGCTCGTAGACCTCGTCGCCCACGTGCACCTTGGTGCAGCGGTCGCCGTCGAACTCGAGCTTGGTGACCGCCTTGTTCAGCAGCACCTGGCCGCCGAGCGAGCGGATGTCCTCGGTCATCGTCTCCCACATCTGGCCGGGGCCGTAGCGCGGGTAGTTGAAGCTGTCGATCAGGCTGGTGACCTTGTTGCCCTTGTTGCCGAAGAAGGCCGAGTAGGCGGCCGTGAAGAAGGACAGGTTCTTGATGCGCTGAGCGGCCCAGTCGGCGCGGATCTCGGAGGTGGGCACGCCCCAGACCTTCTCGGTGTAGGACTTGAAGAACTGGTTGAAGAGCCAGCGGCCGAAGCGGTTGCTGACCCACTCCTCGAAGGTGTCCTCCGGGCCCTTCGGCTTGACGGCCGCCCAGAGGTAGGACAGGAGCGCCTTGGTCAGGTCGATCGGGCCCAGCTTCCTCATCACGTCGGGGCCGCGCAGCGGGTAGTCGAGGAACTTGCCCCGCCCGCGGGCGTCGCGCCAGTAGATGCGCGACATGCGCGGGCGCGTGAGGAACTCCTCGGCCATGATCTCGTGCCAGAGCGCCTCGACTTCCTTGGCCTTCGTGAAGAAGCGGTGGCCGCCGAGGTCGAAGCGGTAGCCGTCGCGCACCGCGGTCTTGGCGATGCCGCCCACCTGGTCCTCGGCCTCGAGCACGATCACCGGCAGCCCCATCTTTGCCAGCAGGTAGGCGGCTGTCAGGCCGGCCGGCCCGCCGCCCAGGATCACCGTGGGCTTCTCGCGCATCTCGGGCCGCGCCAGCTTGGCGGGCGGCTGCACGCGCAGCTCCTTCCGCTTCGCCGCGGGGGCGTCCGGGGTCCGCTCGGGAAGGTTGTTGTTGCTGTTGCTCTCTTCAGGCATTCGCTATCCGGTCTTCTCGTAGAGCACCCCGCGCACTCCGATGCGGGTGGCGGCGCGGTAGAACTGTGGGACGACCCGCACGCGCTTGAAGCGCTTGTCGCCCGCTACCACGGCGCCCCACTGAGCGGAGCGACGGCGCACGAGCTGAGTCCAGGGCGCGTCCCAATCGTTGGCGTCGGTCGTGACCGGGTGCACAAGCAGGACGCGTCCGGACCGCGGCAGCGTAGCAAGCAGCGGTTCGAGGTTCTTGCCGGTGGTGGCGCTGATCATGCGATCCTGAGCGTCGGTCCAGTTCATGACGCGCGCGTTGTGCACGAGCCCGAGCGGCGTGGCGTATCTGAGCCCCGGCGGGAGGTCGTAGCGCAGCAGCGGCGTCTGCTCCGGCTGCATCGAGATCACGAGGTCGTTCGGATGGAGCAGGTTGTTGGTCTTCACGGCGCGGCCCAGGTCGTCGGCGTTCGACTTGTTCTTCAGCCCGTAGGTCTTCGGAATCGACCACACGCCCAGCACAATCACGAGCGCCACGAGGCCCAGGTAGCCGGAGCGCGCCAGGCCGAGCGAGCCGATCAGGATCAGCTGGCCGAGCACCACGCCGAGGTAGCGCGTGGTCCAGGCCGGCGAGACCTGCGACACGATCCAGGCGATCGCGAGCGTGGCGATGCAGAGCGTGCCCGCCGTGACGATCGCGGTGCGCTCCTTGTTGTCCACACGGTTGGAGAGGATCGCCGCGATGCCCGAGCCGCCGGCCAGGATCAGCGCCACGGTGGGCGTGCCGCCGCCGAGCAGCGACTTGGCGATCTGGACCGGGGCGCCGAAGCGCGGCGGGTCGAGCCAGGGCGCTCCGGTGTGCAGCGCCTGGTGGATCAGGGTCGGGATCCAGGGCAGGTAGAGCACGAAGGCGCCGCCGAAGCCCAGCAGCACGTCGCGCTTGAACGAGTTGCGGTCCTCAGACACCTTCCAGCACGGGTAGAGCGCGCAGACCGCCGCGGCGGCCAGGAACAGGCCCCAGTTGTGGGTGTAGAGCATCAGCGCCAGCAGGATCGAGAAGGCCGGGAGCAGGCGCCGGCGGCCGAACGCGAACACGTGCAGGAAGGCCGCCGTGGTGAGCAGCGAGAGCAGCAGCATGAGCGAGTACATGCGCGTCTCCTGCGCGTAGGTGGTGAGGAAGGGGTTGACGGCGCACAGCGCGGCGCAGATCAGCCCGGCGCGGCGGCCGAACAGGCTCCAGCCCGCCCACAGCCCGGCCGGCACGGCCGCCACGGCGATCAGCACCGAGAGCCCCTGCGTCTCCCCCGGGCCCGAGCCGAAGACCTTCATCCATGCCGAGAGCAGCATGTAGTAGAGCGGCGGCGAGCCGTCCACCTGCAGCACCGAAGGGATGTGGAAGAACGGCTGCGAGGCGATGCCGATCGAGAGCCCCTCGTCCATCCAGAGCGAGTCGCCGAGCGCGCGCGTGCGCAGGAACAGCGACACCGCGAGCAGGAACAGCAGGATCAGCGCCGGCACGATCTTGGCGCCGCGCCCGCCGGGGAACGAGGGCATTTGGCGGAAGGCGGTTGGGCGAGAGGCTACGGAGGCCATCGAAGCAAGCGTAATGAGCTAGGGGACGGGTCGGTTGGGGGGAAGTGGAGCGGTGGGCGCGCCGGGGCCCGCGGAGGGGCAGCCGCCGCTCCCACCGCGGGGCGGCACGGTGAGCAGCCGCCAGGTTCCCACGTGAGCGACCTGGCGGAAGCGCCCGTCGGTGGGCTTCACCACGAGCGGGCCGTCCGGAACCGTGCGCGTTCGGAACGCCACGCCCGGCGGCCGGGTGGATCGCCAGCCGATCTGGATGCCGTGGATGTGCAGCTCCCAGGCCAGCATCTGCGTCTGGAACGGGCCGCTGAAGACGCCGCCGCAGGCCAGCAGCCGCTTGCGGCCGCCCTCCTGCTTCAGCAGGGTCTTCAGGTCGGCCCAGAGCGCGGCCTCGTGGTCCAGCCCGCCCGACACGCGCCCCGTGTTGTTGGCCTTCTCGACGACGAACGGGAACGACGCCGCGAAGGCGACGGCGAGGAACGCTGCGGCCGCGATCGCGCCCTTGCGCCAGCTGCCGGTAAAGCGCTCGACGAGCATGCCGACTCCCTGGAGCACGCGCGCGCCGCCGATGCCGCCCAGCACGGCGGCGGCCGCGGTGGACACGATCAAGTAGCGCTGGTTGCCCGCGTAGCCCGCCTCCGTCATGCCTGCCACTAGGCAGAACCAGGCCACCCCGCCCACCACCAGGGCGAGCGTCGGGCCCTCCTTGCGCCGGCGGACCCACATCACGATCGCGAAGACGCTGGCCACGAGGATGCCGCCCTTGATGGGCGCGATCACGACCTTGCGGAAGCGGCTCACGAGCTCGAGCGCCGGGTGCTTGGCGAACGCGGCGCTGCCGGGGTTCGGGTTGTTGGCGCGGGTCGACGCGCGCAGCGGCTGGCCCGAGCCCCACAGCTCCGGCCCGAACCAGAGCAGCGGGACCAGCACGGCGAAGCCGATCAGGCGCCAGCGCAGGTATGGGTCGCGCACCCAGAGGTAGAGGCCGTAGACGCCCAGGAAGGGCCAGACCTCGGGCCTCAGCAGGGCGGCCGCGAAGGCGAGGTAGAGGGCGTGGTCGCGGCGGCCGTCCATGTGGCGCTCGAAAGCCCAGAGCACCAGCGCGGCCAGCAGCGCCTCGGAGTTGCCGAGCGCGGCGTCGCGCACGAACTTGAAGCTCGAGAACAGAGCCAGGCCCGCGAGCAGGCCGGCGAAGATGCCGTAGAAGCCGCCCACTATGCGGCTGGCCACCCGGTAGGCCATCACGCAGGCCAGCAGGCCCCCGGCGCGGGCGATCAACAGCCACAGGTACGGCGCCACGTGCGTGCCCGTGAGCGAGAACGGGATCGTGAAGAACATCGGCAGCGGCTTCCACGACGGCCCGCCGGAGGTGACCAGGTCGAGATGGGTGATCTCGCGGCCCCAGAGGATCCAGGCCCAGGGGTCGTAGGTGGGCGTGGACGGCGCCAGCAGCGAGAACGCGGCCACCACCAGGCACGCCACCAGCACGGGCCAGATAGGGGCCGGCTTGCCGCGCCAGCCCGGGGGGGCGACATGCACCTGGCCCTCGCCCTCGGCGCGCTGGTCGCCGCGCGAGCCGAGCGTGGGCATCTCCCGCCGACGCAGGAAGCGGAGCTGTGCGGCCGGGGCCCGCATGCGCTGGCCCGGCTAGGCCGAGCTTGCCTCTAGGCGTGCGGCCGCCCGCAGCCGTGACCAGCCGCCGTAGCGGATCACGAGCATCGAGAGCCCGACCAGCGTGATCGGCACGAAGAGCACGAAGCGCAGCAGCAGCAGGTACGGCAGCGCCGCGCTGCGCGTGCCGCCGATCGCCCGCACTCCCAGCACGACCGCGGCGTCGAACGTGCCAAGGTACCCGGGCGCGGCGGGCACCATCGCCACGAGGTTTGTGAACGCCATCAGGTAGAGGGCGCCCAGGCCGCTGATGTTCAGGCCGGTGGCGTGGGCAACGGTGAGGTAGACGCTGGCCTCGGCGGCCCAGATCAGGAACGAGCCGGCCAGCAGCACGGCGCCCTGGCGGCTGACGAGCGCGCGCGTGGCTCCCGCCATCGGCCGGAGGAAGTCGCGCAGGCGCTCGAGCGCGCCCCGGCGGCGCAGCACCTGGAGCGCCACCAGCGCGATCACGACGAGGGCCAGGGCGGTGCCGAGCACCAGCAGCGGCCGGTCGCTGGCGAGCACGGTGTCGCGAAGGACCCCGTAGGCCACGATCACGAAGATCGACGCCAGGGCGACCGCGTCGAGCGCCCGCTCGGCGACGACCGTGCCGAGCAGCTCGCGCTTGCCGGCCTGTACGCGCGGCGAGAGCAGCACCACGCGCAGCATCTCCCCGGCCCGCGCGGGGAGTACGTTGTTGCCCATATAGCCCACGGTCGTGAGCGCGTACGAGTCGGAGCGCCGGGCGTCGACGCCCGCCAGGTGGAGGATGCGGTGCCAGCGCTCGGCGCGCAGGAGCGTCGCGATGGCGTAGATCCCGACGCCGCCGGCAACCCATGCGATCGACCTGCTGTCACTGGGCAGCGAGGGGGTGTCCTGCTTCGATGCCCACCACACGACGGCAGCGAGGGCGATCAGCGAGCAGAGGACCTGTATGAACGCGAAGCGACGATTCATGACTGCCTTGGTGCAGGCACTCCCGCGCGTGGCGGGGAGGCTTGTTGCAGGGCGACCGGCCCCGGGTAGCCGATCGACGGCTCAAGGTAGCAGGCGCTGTCGCTACCCTGAGCGGCCGCCCTTCTCCCTCCTCTTACCCATGCCAGCGCAGTTTCGAGCCCTCCCACTCGCATTCATCCTCGCCAGCGCCCTCGTGGCCGGCGCCCCCGCTGCCGCGCAGACGCCCGCCCCCGCGCCCGCGCCGGCACCCGCGCCGGTGGTGCAGCCGCCCGAGCACAAGGTGCTGATCCGCGAGGGCCAGACCGGGCGGATGCTGCTCGGCGGCCAGTGGTACTTCCGCCTCGACGACGCCTTCGTCGGCGACCAACAGCGCTTCTTCGACCAGGACTCGCTGGACGGCTGGACCCCGATCAAGGTGCCCTACAACTGGAACGCCACCGACACCACCCAGAACCGCTCGTCGGTGGGTTGGTACCGCCGGGAGTTCACGCTCCCGAAGTCGCCGAAGGGCCACCACTACTCGTGGAAGGTGCGCTTCGAGAGCGCCAACGAGCGCGCGGTGGTGTGGCTGAACGGCAGGAAGATCGGCGGCAGCGACCGTGGCTACTTCCCCTTCGAGGCCGACCTGAAGGGCCTCCAGAAGGGGGCCAACCGGCTGGTGGTGAAGGTCTCGAGCTTGCGCAGCTCGAGCGACCTGACGCACTGGCGGCCGGCGGCGTTCAACGGCTTCGGCACCGGCGGCTGGTGGAACTTCGGCGGGCTCCTGCGGGAGGTCTACGTGCGGCCGGTCGAGGGCGCCGACATCGAGAACGTGATGGCCCTGCCGAAGGTGGGCAACAGACTGCACGGGCCGGCGAGGGTCGTGGTGAAGGTTCGCGCGCGCAACCTCGCGCGCAGGGAGCGCAAGCTCGACTTCGTGATGACCGCACGCGGGCCGGGCTTCAAGGGCCGCTTCACACCCAGGCCCCAGGGCGTGGCCGGCGGCGGCGCCCGGCGCGACCTGCGCCTCAGCTTCACGATCCCCCACCCGAGCCTGTGGCAGCCGGGCCACCCTTCGCTCTACTCGCTCACCGTGGGCGCCGGTGCGAAGGGCAAGCGGCTGTCCACCTACAAGCTCAGCTTCGGCGTGAAGAAGCTCCAGCGCACGCGCGACGGACGCCTCCTGCTGAACGGGCGCCAACTGCGGCTGCGCGGCGCGAGCATCCACGAGGACGACCCACGCACAGGCGGCGTGTCCACCTCGGGCCAGCGCGCCAACCTGCTGCACAACCTGCGGCGCCTTCACGCCACCGTGACGCGCTCCCACTACCCGCTGCACCCGGCCTTCCTCGAGGCGCTCGACCGCGCGGGAATCATGGACTGGAGCCAGGCGCCCGTCTACCAGCTGCCGAACAAGCTGCTGAACCGCGCCGACGTGCGCGCGGCGGCGCTGTCCGTGGCCAAGCGGATGGTCTTCAACAACGCCAACCACCCCTCGATCTTCGTCTGGTCGGTGGGCAACGAGCTGGGCGGCAACCGCGAGGAGCGCGGGCTCGTGGGGCCCGGCATGTCGACCTACATCAAGACGGCGTCGAAGGCCATTCGGCAGCTGGACAACACCCGCATGGTGGGCATCGATCGCCAGTCGCGCATCGGCGAGGTGGCCTACCACCCGGCCTTCGCGCAGCTCGACGTGATGGGCGTGAACGAGTACTTCGGCTGGTACGACTCGACGACCACCAACCGGCCGCCCTCCACGACGAAGGAGCTCGGCCCCTTCCTCGATCTGACCCACAAGACCTATCCGCACCTCCCGCTCGTGATCACGGAATTCGGCTCCGAGGCCACCCGCAACGGCCCCGTGACCCAGAGGGGCTCGTTCGAGTTCCAGTCGCGCTACGCCCGCCAGCACCTGGCGATCCACGCCTCCAAGCGCTTCATCAACGGCTCGATCTACTGGGCGCTGAAGGACTTCCGCGTCGACCCCACCTGGCTCGGCGGGGCCCCGCGCGACTGGGCCACCCCCCCGTGGCACAACAAGAGCCTGATCGACGAGAGCGGCGCCATCAAGCCGATCTACCGCGTCATGCAGAAGCTCTGGGGCCGTACAAAGCCACTGCGATGAGGATGAGGCTGACCGTCCTCCTCTCCCTGACCTGCGCCGCCGGCGTGAGCAGCGGCTGCGGTTTTACCTCGAGCAGCAACTCCACCACTGACCCCAACGACAAGCGGGCGACCGCACTCCAGTGCCTCAAGCAGGACAAGAACGTCCCCGCGCACCTGCTCGGCAGCGACTCGATCCAGGTGGACGGCTCTGCCAACGGCCCGCGGATCCGCTTCTTCCTGACGTCCGGCGAGGCCGCCGCCCAGCAATTCCTCGGCCACGGCGAGGGGGCCGAGCAGATCAAGAGCGCCCTGCTGTTCACGCGCAAGGGCTCGGAGGACATG